>SDZP01000021.1 GCA_004144935.1 Caulobacteraceae bacterium
CTCGTTGGCGAACGAGACGCCGAGGATCAGGTTGTGCTTCACCGCACCGGTCTCGAACTTCCAGTTCAGGTCGGTCTGGTTGACCAGCTGGATGTTCTCCGTGTCTCGCACGCTGCCGCGCGGGCCGCCGAGGATGTACTGGCCGGGCGTAGCGCAGGCGGCGCCGGTCTGGGCGTTGAAGCCGCTGGACAGGCACCAAGTCCCCTGCGGCGGGTCGACGATGGTCAGTTGCGTGACCTTCAGATAGCGGCCGGTGTTGGTCAGGGTCAGGCTGTCGCTGAACTCGTGACGGAACTTCAGGGTCACGCTGTCGACGCCGATCTCCTGGGTGTCGATATTCTGGTAGCCGTAGTAGTTCGACGGATCGACGCCCGGCAGCGGGCCGTTGAGGAAGGCGTTGGAGGCGTAGGGAACGCCATAGCGCGGCGTGTTCTCGTCTTCTTGGTGGAACAGGGCGATGGTGAACTGGGTCTTGGACCCCATGCCGAAGGTGACCGACGGGGCGATGCCCCAGCGCTCGTATTTTTCGACGTCGCGGCCGGGGACATCGTTCTGGTGAACCATGCCGGTGATCCGCAAGGCCACGTCGCTGCCGATGAGAATGTTGCTGTCGACCGTGCCGCGCAGGTAGCTGTCGGTTCCGACGCCTGCCGCCAGCACCGTGCGGTCCGCGCCGAACGGGCTCTTGCTGACCAGGTTGATCGAGCCGCCGACGCCGCCGGAGCCGCTGTAGACCCCGTTCGAGCCGTTGATGACCTCGATCTGCTTCAGGTTGAAGGTGTCGGTGCGGCTGTATTGCGCCGAATCCCGCAGGCCGTCGGTGGTGATGTCGTTGTTGGCGCTGTAGCCGCGCAGGTTGATGCTGTCGCCATAGCCGCCGCCGCCCTCGCCGGCCCCGAAGGTGATGCCGGGGACGGTCTGCAGCACATCGCGCAGGGTCAGCAGGTTCTGGTCGCGCAGGGTGCGTTCCGAGACCACGGTGATGGTCTGGGGATGGTCCAGCGGTGCGGCGGTCAGCTTGGTCGAGACCGGCGCGTCCTTGGCGCCCTGGACGGACAGGCCTTCCAGGTCGGTCGGCTCGGCGGCCTCTGCGGAGGCGGCCGCCATCGGCGTCTCTTCGGCGGCGACGGCGGCCCCGGCCAGACCCAGGCCGGCCAGGCCGGCGACGGCGGCGGCGCCGAGCGCGCGCTTGGCGCGGGCGCTGACGCCCACGGGCTTGAAGGAGTTCATCTTGTGTCTATCCCCAGACTTGAAACCCTCGCGCCGCGACATCCGGTCGCGTGCGATTGCGAGGCGTTCTTAATCGCACCGTTTCAGCCTTGCAATGAGAATCGTTCGCAACAGTGCTTTCGTTTGACTCCCGGCTCCCGCTGGGCTCGAAGCGCGCCATGAAACGCACTGCCGAAACCTTCGACGTCGTGGTCATCGGCGCGGGCGCCGCCGGGATGATGTGCGCCATCGAGGCGGGCAAACGCGGCCGCTCGGTCCTGGTCCTCGACCATGCCGTGGCCCCGGGCGAGAAGATCCGCATCAGCGGCGGCGGCCGCTGCAACTTCACCAACCTCGAGGGCGACAAGGCCGAGCGCTATCTCTCGGCCAACCCCCACTTCTGCAAGTCGGTGCTCAGCCGCTACAGCCCGCGCGACTTCATCGCCCTGGTCGACCGCCACGGCATCGCCTGGCATGAGAAGACGCTTGGCCAGCTGTTCTGTGACGGCTCGGCCACCGAGATCGTCGCCATGCTGCTGAACGAAATGAGGTCGGCCGGCGCCGTGCTTCGCCTGCGCAGCGAGATCGACCGGGTCGAACAGACCGACACCGGCTTCGAGGTCGCCGTCGGCGGCGGGCGGATCGCCTGCGACAGCCTAGTGGTGGCCTGCGGCGGCAAGTCGATCCCGAAGATGGGGGCCAGCGGCTTCGGCTACGAACTGGCCCGGCAGTTCGAACTGGACATCACCGACACCCGGCCGGCCCTGGTGCCGCTGACCTATGCGGTGCAGGTGCTGGAGCAGCTCAAACCCCTGATCGGGGTCGCCGTGCCCCAGGCGACGGTCAAGGGCGGCAAGGGCCGGTTCGAGGAGGACATCCTGTTCACCCACCGCGGCCTGAGCGGCCCGGCCGTGCTGCAGGTCTCGTCCTACTGGCGCGAGGGCGAGGAGATCGTCGTCGACTTCGCGCCGGGGCTCGACGCCCTCGACTTCCTGAAGACCGCCAAGCGCGAGCACGCCAGGACCGCCCTGCACACCGTGCTCGGCTGGAAGCTGCCGCGGGCGCTGGCCGTGCTCATCGCCCACGACCACGGCGCGCCCGGCAACATGGCCGACCAGCCGGACAAGGCCCTCAAGGCGGTGGCCGAGATGGTCAACGCCTGGCGCACCAAGCCGGTCGGCTCGGAAGGCTATCGCACCGCCGAGGTCACCCTCGGCGGTGTCGACACCCGGGGCCTGGACCAGAAGACCATGGCGGCCCGCGGCGTCCCCGGCCTCTATTTCATCGGCGAAGTCGTCGACGTCACCGGCTGGCTGGGCGGCTATAACTTCCAGTGGGCCTGGGCGTCCGGCTTCGTGGCCGGACAGGCCGTCTAAACGCCGGACATCTGGCGGGCGTCGTAGGCGCCCTCGGGCCTGATGCCCTTGCCGGCCAGGACCTCAAGGGTCTGGCGATAGGACGGACCGCCGCTGAGGTCGAACGTCGTGCCAATCCCGACGCCGACGCCGGATCGATAGCCGCCGCTGCCGCCGCCGATGCCGACGGTGGTGCCGCCGCCCCGCGAGCCGGTGCGCTCGCCCATCCGGTCAACCACCCGGAACCAGTCGTAGCCGTCGCGGGCCACCACCTCGGCGGCGCGGCGCAGGGCGAAATCGCTGACCTGTTCCGGCGGCGCGCCGGGGCCGCCCTGGAAGGTGACGCGATAGCGGCCGTTCTCGATCCGGTAGTCGCTGAAGCCGACGCCGCGGGCATCGGCCTGCGGGCCATAGTTGGTCGGGGTGGCGCAGGCGGTCAGGCCGCCGCACAGGGTGAGGGCCGCGAGGGCGCAGAGCATGGGACGCATGGCGTTTCTCCTTGCCTTTGAAACCTCGCATCCGGCCGCAAGTTCCTCCGCCTCATTGCGGGCGGCGGCGGGCGGGTCTAAGCGAACGCCGCCGACACAAGGGGAGCGCGTCATGACCTTCACCCTCCAGCCGGTCGCCCATGTTCGCGGCGGCCGCGCCGAAGCCATCGACGACGACTGGGGCAAGAGCCGCGCCCGGCTGGTCCTTGCGGACCACCTGCCGGAAGACAGCCTGGCGGGACTGGCCGACTTCTCCCATGCCGAGATCGTCTTCGTCTTCGACCAGGTGACCGACGACAGGATCGTCAGCGGCGCCCGCCGGCCGCGCGGCGACCCCGACTGGCCGCTGGTCGGCATCTTCGCCCAGCGCGGCAAGAACCGGCCCAACCGCCTGGGCGTCACCGTCTGTTCCATCGTTGCGGTCGAAGGCCGCGAGGTGATCGTCGAGGGGCTGGACGCCATCGACGGCACCCCGGTGCTGGACATCAAGCCGGTGCTGAGCGGCTTCCTGCCGCGCGGCGAGGTGCGCGAACCGGCCTGGGCCCGCGAGATCATGGAGGCCTACTGGTGAGGCGCCCCCTGGAGGGCGTGCGCATCCTGACCCTGGAGCATTTCGGGGCCGGGCCCTACGCCACCCTGCTGATGGCCGAACTGGGGGCCGAGGTGATCAAGGTGGAGTCGGTCGAGCTGGGCGGCGACGCCTCGCGGCCGACCGGGCCCTATCTGCTGGGCGAGGACGACAGCCAGTATTTCCAGACCTTCTCGCGCCACAAGAAGAGCGTGGCGCTGGATATCAAGACCCAGCGGGCCGATTTCGAGCGGCTCGTGGCTTCGGCCGAGGTGGTGGTCAACAACCTGCGCGGCGACCAGCCGGCCAAGCTGGGTCTGACCTACGAGGCGCTGAAGGGGGTGAACCCGGCCATCGTCTGCGGCAGCCTGTCGGCCTATGGCCGCGGCAACAGCCGCGAGGCCTGGCCCGGCTACGACTATCCGATGCAGGCCGAGTGCGGGCTGATGAGCCTGACCGGCGAGCCGGACGGGCCGCCATCGCGCATGGGCGTCTCGATCATCGACTTCATGACCGGCTCGACCTTCGCCTTCGCGGTGGTCAGCGCCCTGCTGTCGGCCCGGACGACAGGGATCGGCTGCGACGTCGACGTCAGCCTGTTCGATGTGGCCCTGCACCAGCTGAGCTACCCCGCCGTCTGGGCGATGAACGAGGGCCATGCGACCACCCGCCTGCCGGCCGGGGCGCATCCGTCGCTGGCCCCGGTGCAGCGGGTGAAGACCGCCGACGGCCATGGCCAGCTGATGTGCATGACCCAGAAGTTCTGGCTGGAACTGTGCGCGCTCGCCGGGCGGCCGGATCTGGCGGCCGATGCGCGGTTCGCCACCCTGGCCGACCGGCGGGCGAACCTGGCGGCCTTGACCGAGGCCGTCGACGCCCTGTTCGGGACGCGCAGCAACGCGCAATGGATGGCCCTGCTGGGCGGCCGCGTGCCGTTCGGCCCGGTCAACGATGTGTTCGAGGCGCTGGACAATCCGTTCGTCGCCGAGGTCGGCATGCGCGACGAGATCGACCACCCGGACCGGGCGGAAGGCCTGCGGATGCTGGCGGCCCCGATCCGCATCGACGGGCAGCGGATGCCGGCGATGCGGTCGCCGAAGCTGGGCGAACATACGGATGAAGTGCTTGGCGAGCCGACGGTTCGCCCGCCGCGTCCATAGGCGACCGTCCCGGTCCCACCGGAAGGCCCCTCCGTCTCCCTATGGCTGAAGGTTTGGGATAGGCTGCCGGGATGTCCCTGCTTCCCCCCGTCACGGAAATCCGCTCGGCCCGCCAGCGCAACCACCACGCCGGGACCGACCAGTCCATCGAACGGCCGCTCGCCGACGAGGCCGCGATCGGCATCCTGTTCGACGGCCGCCCGCATGCGGTGCTGATGGCCACCCCGGCGGACGTCGAGGACCTCGCCGTCGGCTTCACCCTCTCCGAACGCATCGCCACCGCCGGCCAGATCGACAGCGTCGCCTTCGAGGTGGTCGCCGAGGGCATCCAGGTCGATGTGCGGCTGACCGCCGGCGCCCGGGCCGGCAAGGCCAAGGCGCGGGCCCGGACCCTGGAGGGACGGTCGTCCTGCGGGCTGTGCGGCGTGCAGCGGCTGGCCGCCGCCGTGCGGCCGCTGGAGGCGCTGGCCGATGGGCCGGTCATTGAAGGGGGGGCCATCGCCAGGGCCTTCGCCGCGCTGGAGACGCAGCAGGCGCTGGGCAACCTGACCCGTGCGGCCCACGCCGCCGCCCTGGCCGACGCCGACGGGACGCTGCGCCTGGTCCGCGAGGACGTCGGCCGCCACAACGCGCTCGACAAGCTGATCGGGGCGGCCGCCCGGGCCGGCATCGTCGCGCCGCTGTGCCTGCTGACCAGCCGCTGCAGCTACGAGATGGTCGACAAGGCCGCCGTCGCCGGCTTCCCGATCCTGGCGGCCATCTCGGCCCCGACGGCCCTGGCCCTGCGCAAGGCCGAGGAGAGCAACCTGACCCTGATCGCCCTGGCCCGCGCCGACGGCTTCACCGTCTTCAGCGGCGGCGAGCGCATCGCGTCCTGACCGGGCCGAAGACCCGGCTCAGGGCGCCGGTTGCCTGGCCAGCTCCACCGACGAAATCCCGCAGCCCTTCAGCACCAGGTCGCCGACCTTGACCTCCGCCGCATAGGGATAGACCCGGTCGCTCATGCCGTCCGAGCAGGTTCCCGCCGTCAGGGTGGCGACCACCGACGTGGTCCCCGCCTGGCCGGTCCAGACAGCCTTGCCGGAGGTCGCCGCCAGGGCGGCGCTGGGCGCGGTCAGTTCCGGCTCGGGGTCCGGCCGGCTGAGCACCAGGGTCGAGCCCTTCACATCCAGCCGCCAGAAGGGCTCTGTGCCGATCAGGGCGAAGTCCTGCCGGAAGGGAGCGGCCGGATCGACGGCGGTCGTCACCTGCGGCTGACCGGGCGCCTCGGCGGCGGCCGGGGGCGCGTCGGCCGGCGGGGCGGTCTCGCCGCCGCCGGGGGCTTCCGGGGAACAGGCCGCCAGGGCCAGCAGGCCGGTGGTCAGGAGTGCGAAGGCGATCGGACGCATGAGACTTTTCCCCTTTGGGCTTTTGGCCCTGTTCGGGCTTTGCGCCCGCGCGACGCAGGTTAGACTCATATTTCCATGAGTCGAAACGCCCGCCTGAGCTTCCTTGAATTCTTCGCCGGCGGCGGCATGGCCCGGCTGGGCCTGGGCGACGGCTGGACTTGCGGCTTCGCCAACGATTTCGATCCGCTAAAGGCCGGCGCCTACCGCGCCAACTTCGCAGACGCCGACTCGCATTTTCACCTGGGCGACGTCTGGCAGGTCTCCCCGGATAGCCTGCCGGGACCGGCCGACCTGGCCTGGGCCTCCTCACCCTGCCAGGACTTCAGCCTGGCCGGCGGCCGGGCGGGGCTGACCGGCGGACGCTCCGGGGCCTTCTTCGGCTTCTGGCGCCTGGTTCAGGCCCTCGCCGCCGAGGGCCGCGCGCCGCGCACCGTCGTCATCGAGAATGTCGTCGGCCTGCTGACCTCGCACGGGGGCGCCGACTTCACCGCCCTCTGCGCCGCGCTGGCCGGCGAGGGCTACCGGTTCGGGGCGCTGGAAATCGACGCCTCGGCCTTCCTGCCGCAGTCGCGGCCGCGGGTCTTTGTCATCGCCACCCGCGAGCCGGTCCCGGCCGCCCTGATCGGCGGCGAGGCCTTCCGCAGCCCGGCCGTCCGCGCCGCTCGCGATCGCCTGCCGGCCGAGCTTCGCCAGGCCTGGCTCGACTGGCGCCTGGCCGCGCCGCCGGCCCGCAACACCCGCCTGACCGACCTGCTCGAGCCGGACGGCGCCGTCGTCTGGCGCAGCGAGGCGCAGACCGCCGCCCTGCTGGCCCAGATGTCGCCCCTGCATCGCCAGCGCCTTGACGCCGCCGCCCGCTCCGGCCGGACGGTCGCCGCCGTGTTCCGGCGCACCCGCGGCGGCGTGCCCAAGGCTGAGATCCGGCTGGACGGCGCCGCCGGCTGCCTGCGCACCCCGCGCGGCGGCTCCTCCCGCCAGATGATCCTCGTCGCCGAACAGGGTCTCGTTCGCTCCCGGCTGCTGACCGGCCGGGAGGGCGCGCGGTTGATGGGTCTGCCCGACGACTACCGACTGCCGCCCACACAAACAGGCAGCCTGCATGTTATCGGGGACGGGGTCTGCGTGCCGGTGGTGCGCTGGCTGGCGAGCGGCCTCCTCGAACCGCTCCTGCTCGGGGTCGGCCGCGCCGCCGCCTGAAGCCGCCTGCAGACGATCTGATGTGGCGAAACCCCCTCCGGCTCCCTAGAGTTGGAGCAACCCCACACGCTGGATCGCTCCGGAAGCCGCCATGACCCACTCCTTCGACACTGCTCGCTACAGCCGCGCCGGCCGGGGCAAGATGTTTCCTTCGGTGCTGGACCTGATCGGCGACACCCCCATCGTCGGCCTGCCCCGCCTCACCGCCGAGCTGAAGCCGCGCGCCGAAGTGGTCGCCAAGCTGGAGTTCTTCAACCCGATGGCCTCGGTCAAGGACCGCATCGGGGTGTCGATGATCGAGCAGCTGGAGGCCGACGGCAAGCTGACCCCCGGCGCCACCATCGTCGAGCCGACCAGCGGCAACACCGGCATCGCCCTGGCCTTCGTGGCCGCCGCCAAGGGCTACAGGCTGATCCTGGTGATGCCCGAGAGCATGTCGATCGAGCGCCGCAAGATGCTGCTGCTGCTGGGGGCCAAGCTGGAACTGACCCCGGCCGAACGCGGCATGCGCGGCGCCGTCGCCCGCGCCACCGAGATCCTCGAGGAGATTCCGGGCTCGGTCATGCCGCAGCAGTTCGAGAACGCCGCCAACCCCCATATCCACCGCATCTCGACCGCCGAGGAAATCTGGAACGACACCGCCGGCCGGGTCGACGCCGTCGTCGCCGGGGTCGGCACCGGCGGCACCATCACCGGCGTCGGCCAGGTGCTGAAGGCCCGCAAGCCGTCGCTGCGCATGGTCGCGGTCGAGCCGGAGAACAGCGCGGTGCTGTCGGGGGGGCAGCCGGGGCCGCACAAGATCCAGGGCATCGGGGCCGGCTTCGTGCCGGGCAACGTCGACAGGGGCGTCATCGACGACATCGTCCAGGTCAGCAACGACGACGCCTTCGCCATGGCCCGCAAGGCCGCCTCGCTCGAGGGCCTGCCGGTGGGCATCTCCTCCGGCGCGGCCCTGACCGCCGCCTTCGAACTGGCCAGCCGGCCGGAGTACGAGGGCAAGCTGATCGTCACCATCATCCCCAGCTTCGCCGAGCGCTACCTGTCGACGGCGCTGTTCGAGGGTCTGTGATGCGCCGGGGCTGGATCGCCCTGGCGACCGCCCTGACCCTGTGGGCCGGGGGCGCGACAGGCGCCCTGGCCTGTCGTTTCGCGCCGGCCAAGGATCCGGTCAGCCACCTGGCCCGCGCCGACGTGGCCTTTGTCGGCCGGGTGATCGGGACCCGGCCGATCCGGGGCCGCGAGGGCGAGATCGAAACCCGCTTCCAGGTGACGCGGACGCTCAAGGGCCCGGCCGCGCCTGTTCGTCTGGTCCAGCAGAATACGACGACCACCTGCGGCGACGTCGACTTCCGCCCCGGCCAGACGGTCCTGGTGCTGGCCGTGAAGGTGGAAGGCCGGCTAGCCACCTCGACCATGCTGCGGCCGCAGTTTCCTGTGGCGGACTATGAGCGGGCGGCCAGGCTGCGGCAGTGACCGACGTCTACAGTCCTGAGAAGCGCTCGGCCGTCATGCGGCGGGTCAAGGCCCGAGACACCACCCCGGAGCTGAAGGTGCGCCGGCTGCTCACCGGCCTGGGAGCCCGCTACAGGCTGCATCGCAAGGACCTGCCGGGCAAGCCGGACATCGTCATGGCCGGGCGACGGCTGGCCATCTTTGTGCACGGCTGTTTCTGGCACGGACACGACTGCGCGCGCGGAGCCCGGGTCCCGAAGGCCAACCGCGACTACTGGCTGGGCAAGGTGGGGCGCAACCGGACACGGGACGTGGACAGCCGGGCGGCGCTGGAGGCGGCCGGCTGGCGGGTCGAGACGATCTGGGAATGCGAGATGAAAGATGAGGCCGTGCTGCGGGAGCGGCTGGCGGCGTTGTTGGAGCGCTCGGCGAGCAATATTTTGCACCGGCTCCAGCGACTTCCACCGTCGTCATCCTAGGCCTTGTGCCTAGGATGACGACGGTGAATTGCAAGCAAACGGCGCTAAGCCGCCGCCCGCCGTCCCCCGCTCGACAAAGCCACTTCCAGCGCCGCATAGAGCTGGGCCGGTTCGATCGGCTTGGCGACGTGGCCGGTCATGCCGGCGGCGAGGCAGGCTTCCCAGTCGCGGGCCGTGGCCGAGGCGGTAATGGCGACGACGGGGACGGTCTGGTTGGGGCCCTTCATGGCGCGAAGCTGGCGGGTGGCCTCGCGGCCGTCCATGTCGGGCATGTAGACGTCCATCAGCACCACGTCGAAGGCCTCCAGCGCCAGGCGTTCCAGGGCCTCCTCGGCCGAGGCCGCGGTCTCGGGGACGATGCCGAGCGGGGCCAGAACCAGGCCGATGGCCTGACGGTTGACGGCGTGGTCGTCGACCACGAGCACCCGGGCCTCGACAGCCTGCGGGGCCTGGACGACGGCCGGCGCCTCGGCGGCCGGCAGGGTCAGGGACAGGGTGAAGACGGCGCCTTCGCCCGGGGCGCTGACCACGGCGAGGTCGCCGCCCATCAGCCGGGCCAGCTCGCGGCTGATCATCAGGCCAAGGCCGGTGCCGCCGTGGGTACGGGCGGTGTGGGCGCCCAGCTGTTCGAACGGCAGGAACAGGCGGTCGAGCTGCTGGGGCGTCATGCCGGGGCCGGTGTCATCGACGGCGATGGTGACGGCGTAGGCGCCCTCGCCGGTCTGCTGGCCGCCCAGCTGCAGGGTGACGCAGCCTTCCTTGGTGAACTTCAGGGCGTTGGACAGCAGGTTGTTGACCACCTGACGGATGCGGGTCGGATCGCCGCTGACCCAGCCGGGCAGATGGCGGGCCCCGCGAATGCGCATGCGCAGGCCCTTGGCCCGGGCCTGCGGCCGCCAGGCGCGGACGGCGTCGACCACCGCGGTGCGCAGGTCGAAGTCGACGGCCTCGACGCTCATGCGGCCGGCTTCCAGCTTGGAAAGGTCGAGCATGTCGTCAAGCAGGGTGGTCATCATCCGGCCGGCCTCGCCGATCAGCCGGCCCTGCGGGTGTCCGGCGCGCTCGGTGTCGGCGGCGCCGGCCAGGATGGCGCTGATCGGGGTGCGCAGTTCGTGGCTGATCATCGCCACCCAGGCGCTCTTGGCGCGGGTGGCTTCCTCGGCCTCGGTGCGACGCAGCTCGGCCTCGGCGCGGGCGTCGTCGGAAATCTTGCGGGCCTCCTCCGTCGTCAGCCAGGCGCCGATGATGTTGAGGATGACCAGGCCGACGGCGATCATCATCGTCGAGACCAGCGGTCCCGGGGCGGTGCTGATGTCGAGCAGCGGCAGGACCAGCAGATAGAGTCCATAGGGCAGGCCGCCGGCGGCGAAGGCGATGCGGCTGCCCCGGCAGATGGCGATCAGGTTGGTCATGGCGGTGGCGATGACGATCATCGCCAGGGCCGGGCCGTAGCGGTCGATGCCCTGCCACAGCACCGGGGCCAGGGCCCCGAAGGCGATGGAGGAGGGCAGGAAGGTGATCAGGGCGGCGCGGGCCGCCTTGAAGGGGGTGTCGATGCGGTGCTTGAGAAGCTCCGTGCCGGTGAAATGATCCAGGCCCTGGGCCATGGCGTAGAGGGCGGCCCATCCCCACGACCAGGTCCAGCCGAAGGTGATCTGCAGGCCGGCGGCGACGCCGACGGCCGTCATCAACCGGATCGGCATATGCTTGCGGCGGGTGGCCACGACCGCCGCAAGCCCGAAGCGATCGGCTCCGGATTGATTGGCGGCCTGGGCCAGCATGGTCTCTTCCCCTGACATGCGGGGAGAGTGGGGCGAAGCTTACTAAGACTCAGTGAAAGAACGCTGGTCGGTATTTTGGTTAATGACCCGAAGTGAGGAACGGGTTCGGATCAGGGCTTTTCGACCACGATCTCCGTCTTCACCGAGTTGGCGATGTAGCAGACCTCATGGGCCTCATGATGCAGGCGATCGAGCTCGTCCGGGGTCGGCTGGCGGCCGTCGAAGGCGATGACCGGGCGCAGGGCGACCCGCGTCACCGCGATCCGGCCCTCCGCCGTCTTGCGCATCACGCCCTCGGCCTCATCGCGGTAGCCGAGCACCGTGAACCCCGCCTTGGAAGCGATATGGAGGAAACTCAACATGTGGCAGTTGCTGATCGCGGCGACGAACATCTCCTCGGGATCGATGGCGTCGGCCGCCGACCAGGGCGCCGGCACCACATGCGGCGAGGCCGAGGCCGGGATGGCGATGCCGGCGTCGAAGCTGACCGTATGCCTGCGGCTGTAGCGGCCGGCCGGGAAGTCTTCCCCCGGCTGCAGGGCCCAGTCGACGGTGGCGGTGTAGCTCGCCATCAGGCGGGCTCCAGCGGAAAGGTGGCGGCCTCGATCCGATTGCCGTCGAGGTCCTTGATGAAGGCCGCATAGTAGCCGGTCATCGCCGCCTGGCGAGGCCCTGGCGGTCCGTCATCGGCGCCGCCGTGGTCGAGGGCGGCCTGGTGAAAGGCCTGGACGGCCGCCTGGTCGCGGGCCCGCAGGCAGATGTGCAGGCCGCTGTCGCCGGGTTCCGGGCCGCGCCCCGGCCGGTGGTTCAGCCAGACCTCGGGATAGCGCTTGCCGAACCCGACGCTGGCCGCCCGCTCGACGAGGCGGCGGTAGCCGAGGGGGTGGAGGACGGCCTCGTAGAAGGCGGCGGAGGCGGCGAGGTCGCGAACAGACAGGGACAGGTGATCGATCACGGCAACCTCCGCTCCGATTATCCTCGCGAATGCGGGGATCCATACATACGCCACCTCACGCGCCGCCGCCTGAAATCCACCTCCGCGTGGATGCCCGCAAGCGCGAGCATGAACGGAGGAGCCGCTAGAGCGTCCGGGCGATCAGCACCTTCATGATCTCGTTGGTGCCGCCGTAGATCCGCTGCACCCGGCTGTCGCGGTACATCCTGGCGATCGGATACTCGGCCATGTAGCCGAAGCCGCCGTAGAGCTGCAGGCAGCGGTCGATGATCTTGTTCTCGAGATCGGTGACCCAGTATTTCGCCATCGAGGCGGTGGCGGCGTCGAGCTTGCCCTTCAGGTGTTTCTCGATGCAGTCGTTGACGAAGACCCGCGCGATGGTCGCCTCGGTCTTGCATTCGGCCAGCACGAACTGGGTGTTCTGGAAGTCGATGATCGCCTTGCCGAAGGCCTTGCGCTGCTTGACGTAGTCGATGGTCAGCTCCAGCGCCCGCTCGATGGTGGCCATGCCCTGGATGGCGATGTTCAGCCGCTCCTGCGGCAGCTGGCCCATCAGCTGGAAGAAGCCCTGGCCCTCGTCTCCGCCCAGCACATTGGCCGCCGGCACGCGGACGTCGTTGAAGAACAGCTCGGAGGTGTCGGCCGCCTCCATGCCCAGCTTGTCGAGGTTGCGGCCGCGCTCGAAGCCGGCCGCGCCGTCGGTCTCCACCAGCACCAGCGAGGTGCCGCGGGCGCCCTGGCTGGGGTCGGTCTTGGCGACCACGATGATCAGGTTGGCCGTCTGGCCGTTGGTGATGAAGGTCTTGGAGCCGTTGATGACGTACTCGTTGCCGGTGAGGATGGCCGTCGACTTGATCCCCTGCAGGTCCGAGCCTGCGCCCGGCTCGGTCATGGCGATGCCGCCGACGAACGTGCCATCGGCCAGCCCGGGCAGCCAGCGGCGGCGTTGCTCCTCGGTGCCGTAGTGGAAGATGTAGGGGGCGACGATGGAGTTGTGCAGCGACAGGCCGAAGCCGTCGACGCCCTTGGCGCCCATCTGCTCCATGAGGATGACCTCATGGCGGTAGTCGCCGCCCATGCCGCCGTATTCCTCGGGGATGGACAGGCAGGCCAGGCCCGCCTCCGCCGCCTCGTTCCACATGGCCCGCTCGACCACGCCGTCCTCGCGCCATTTGGCGACGCGGGATTCGGGCGCGTGGTCGGTGAAGAACCGGGCCACGGCGTCTTCGAAGATGACGATGTCCTCTTCGGCCAGGGAGGGGGCGCGTTCGACTTGCAGGGCGGCGGGCATGGGGATCAGAAAGCCTCGGCGGGAAGTTGCATCAGGGTGGCGGAACCGGTCTTCAGCTTGGCCAGGTGGGCGGTCCCTTCCGGGATGATCCGCTCGACGAAGTAGCGGCCGACGACCAGCTTGTTGGCGTAGAAGGGATCGGCGTCGCCCTTGGCCAGGGCCGCCTTGGCGATCTGGGCCCACATGAAGGCCAGGCCGGTGATGCCGAACAGGTGCATGTAGTCGGTGGAGGCGGCGCCGGCGTTGTCCGGATTGGCCAGGCCGTTCTGCATCAGCCACATGGTGGCCTCCTGCAGCTGGGCCTTCACGGCAGCCAGGCCGTCCAGGAAGACCTTAAGGTTGGGGTCGGCGCTGTTGGCCTCGATGTAGGCGTCGATCTCGGCGAAGAAACTCATCACGGCGCGGCCGCCGTTGGCCGCCAGCTTGCGGCCGACCAGGTCCAGCGCCTGCACCCCGTTGGTGCCCTCGTAGATTAAGGCAATGCGGCAGTCGCGCAGGTACTGGCTGGCCGGGAAGTGCTCGGTGAAGCCCGAGCCGCCAAACACCTGCATGGAATCGACGCAGACCTTGAAGCCCTTGTCGGTCAGGTAGCCTTTGAGGACCGGCGTCAGCAGGCCCATGTAGTCATTGCCCTTCTGGCGCACCGCCTCGTCCGGGTGGCCGTGGGCGAGGTCGCCCTGCAGCGCCGTCCAGAACAGGAAGGCGCGGCCGGCCTCGATGATGGCCTTCGAATCCAGCAGCATGCGGCGCACGTCCGGGTGGACGATGATCGGGTCGGCCGGCCCGGCCGGGTTCTTCGGCCCGGTCAGGGAGCGGCCCTGCAGGCGATCCTTGGCGAATTCGGCGGCGGCCTGGTAGGCGGCCTCGGCCTGGGCGACGCCCTGCAGCCCGACGCCGATGCGGGCCTCGTTCATCATCACGAACATGATGCGCAGGCCGGCGTTCTCCTCGCCGATCAGGAAGCCCTTGGCGTCATCGTAGGCCATCACGCAGGTGGCGTTGCCGTGGATGCCCATCTTCTCTTCCAGGCCGGCGCATTTGACGCCCTCCTGCCGCTCGCCGACGTTGCCGTCGGCATCGAGCAGGTACTTCGGCACGATGAAGAGGCTGATGCCCTTCACCCCGGCCGGCGCGCCCTCGATGCGGGCCAGGACCAGGTGGATGATGTTGCCGGCCATGTCGTGCTCGCCGGCCGAGATCCAGATCTTCTGGCCGGTGATGCGGTAGCTGCCGTCGGCCTGGGGCACGGCCTTGGTGCGCAGCAGGCCGAGGTCCGTGCCGCAGTGGGGCTCGGTCAGGTTCATGGTGCCGGTCCATTCGCCGGTGACCATCCGGGGCAGGTAGGCCTGCTTCTGCTCGTCGGTGCCGCCGGTGTGGATGGCCGAATAGGCGCCGTGCGCCAGGCCCGGGTACATCGAGAAGGCCATGTTGGCCGACGACGACATCTCGCTGAAGCTGAGGTTGACCACATGCGGCAGGCCTTGGCCGCCGTAGGCCGGGTCGGACCCCAGGCCCGTCCAGCCGCCTTCGCAAAGCAGCCTGTAGGCTTCCTTGAAGCCGTCCGGCGTGGTGACCGTATTGTCCTGATGCCAAGTGCAGCCCTGCTTGTCACCGACGGCGTTCAGCGGGGCCAGCACCTCGCCGGTGAACTTCCCGGCCTCCTCGATGATCGCCTTGACCACGTCCAGCGAGGCGTCGGCGAAGGCCGGCAACTCGGCGTACTGGTCAATCTTCAGCACATCCTCGAGCAGGAAGACGTGGTCGCGCACCGGCGGTTGGTAGGCCATGGTTGGTCCGTGGTTCTGAGGTGGATTTGAAACGCAAAACGGGGACCGGCGCGAACCGGTCCCCGACATTGCTACTGTGATGAGGCCTACTTGCCCATCGCCATCTCGGCATGGCCGTCGAGCCGGGCGCGAAGCACCTGGTCGTAGTCGGCCGCCTTGGGCAGCAGGTCCGGGCGCTTCTGCGACAGATGGGTCTCGAGACGCTCGCAAGCGGCGTGAAGCTCCTGGATGGCGCCGTCGATATCCTCGCGCTGGCGCTCGAGGACGACGATCTTCTCGCGGAATTTCTTCAGGGAATGGGCGTTCTGGTGCGCCGCCTCGTCGCCCTCGTCGTAGAGTTCGAGGATCTCGCGGATCTCCTGCAGGGAGAGGCCGACGCGCTTGCCGCGCAGGATGAGGATCAGGCGGGCCCGGTCCTTGTAGCTGTAGACCCGGTTCATCCCGTCGCGGGCGGGGGTCAGCAGGCCCTTGTCCTCGTAGAAGCGCAGGGCGCGCGGGGTGGCTTTGAATTCGGTGCAGAGTTGGCGGATCGTGAAGGTCCGCTCGGGACGGCGCAGTTCCATGACCATGTGACTTCTCCCTGACGTAATCGTTGGCGTTTGGCGTTCTGGTGATGCCCTTGGGTCAGACGTTACGTCCCGCTTACGTCAACGTCAACAGAGAAGAATGTTTATCCCCAACGTCGGTAATCAGCCACGGAAAAGGGGCCGGTTTGCGTCCAAACCGGCCCCTCTCGGTAGAAGTTGCCTGTGGGTCTTTACCAGCTGGCGTTCTGGTAGCCCGTCGGACGGACGTAGGCGCCGTTGACGTAACCCACGCCGACGCCGTTGCGGCTGACCAGGACCCAGTCGCCGCGCTTGGCGTAGGCCATGGCCGTGAAGGTCTCGCCGCGGGTCAGCTGACCCACCTTGCCGGCGCCGGTCGAGGGACCCGAGCGCAGGTTGACGGTCGAGGTGGCGATGAACCGGCCGCCGGCCTTCTGGAAGTTGGCGGGCTGGACATAGTTGGCGATGCGGTAACCGTTCGAGACATAGGTCCCGCTGTTGACGGCTTCCTTCTTCTGGGCCTGGCAGCCGATGGCGCTGCCAGCGGCGGCGCCGAGGCCGGCCCCGACCAGGGTCCCGGCCGTCTGTTCGTTCCTGGCCACCTTGTTGCCGATCAGGCCGCCGAGGATGGCGCCGATGATCGCGCCGCCCTCCTGCTTCTTGCCGGGGGCCGAGCAGCCGATGACGCCGTTCGGCTGGGCCGAGGCGGTCACGGGAACGGCGGCGACGCCCATGGAGGCGACGAGGGTCAGGGCCAGGCCGACTTTCGCGATCTTGCTGTGCGCTTGCATGGGTCTCTCCTCAGAATGCGCGGACCGGGGACGGCCCCGGTTGTTGAGGAGGGTTATGACGGGCGGCGCCTGAACGGGTTTGGAAGCGGTCGTTGTGTTTCGTTCAGGGTTCGGGCCCCTTGGAGGGAGCCGACGATTTCCGAAACCACGTGGTGGATTGCAGCCACCGGCTGGACCATCCTGCGGACAGCAGAGAAAGCATGATGCGCGTTAGACTGATCGACTTCATGGAGCGCTTGAAGCGAAAGAGCCGTGCGCCGTCCGTACTGGGACGCCAGATCGAGGCCACGCTATGTCCCGGAATGAGTGTGCCGGAGCCGCTGGAGCTTCTCTTCAAATGGATCGAGACGAAAGGCTACTTCATCGACAAGTCAGCCGGTCGATTGGGCTTTCTTTTCCCAGAGGACGAAATGAAGGCGGGTTGGACAGAATCTGGACGACCGGGTGGTACCGATATCACCTTCGCGCCGGAGGGAAATGTGAACCTCCGCTATTGGTTTCGCACCGAAGACCCGGAGATCATCGAGCGCCTCTGTGTGTTTGCCAAAACCGGCGGGGACGGCTCCATGGCGGCCTTCTGGTTGGCGGACGACGGCTCTCAGAAGATCGTGCATCTGGGGTCGGGATCGGGCTCCACAACACTTTGCGTCCTGGCCGATGATCCGGTCGACTTTCTGAGACTGTTGGCTATTGGCTACGATGAAATCTGCTGGGGAGACGCCTATTCAGAGCCCCCTAACGCGGGGGGAGAATTCATCGTTAGCCCCAACATGCCCTATACCGCTTGGGTAGAGAGGACATTTCAAGTGACGACCCCTGACCGGGGAACCGATCTCGTGAAATGGCCCCTTTCAATGGATGCGCAGTCGTCACCAGACCCGTTCTGGCGCTGGGTGAACTCGCGCTTGGTCTAAGGCGCCGCCTACACCGCCCGCCGCATCTCGTCCCAAATATTTGACAGGTTGTCCCGGTGCGCCGGGCTGGCGACCCCGATCAGGGCCTGCGCCCGTTCATCCAGCGTCCGGCCCCGCAGATCGGCGACGCCGTGCTCGGTGATCACCAGGCCGATGTCGGCGCGGGGAACGCTGACCACGCCCGGCGACAGGCGCGGCACGATGCGGCTGATGCTGTCGCCTTTGGCCGAGGCCGGCAGGGCGAGGATCGGCAGGCCGCCGTCGCTCAGCCGCGCGCCACGCAGGAAGTCGGTCAGGCCGCCGATGCCGCTGACCTGGCGGCCCCCCTGGAACTCGGCGTTGGCCTGGCCGAAGAGGTCGATCTCCAGCGCCGAATTGACCGCCACCAGCCGGGGAATGGCCGCCAACACCGAGATGTCGTGAGTGTGGCCGCTGTCGGCGAAGGTGATGCGCGGGTCGCCAAGTCGCTCGCGCAAGCGCGCCGTGCCGGCGGCGAGCCCGGTGGTGATGCTGTCGACGACATCCTCGTCCAACAGGTCGACCAGCGGATCGGTGACCATGCCCGAATGGATCTTCAGGCCCCGGCGGCCGCGCAGACCTTTAAGCGCCGCGACGCCGGCCTTGCCGACCCCGAACTGCAGGCTGGCCCCGTCCGGCGCGAGGTTGGCGATATGGCGTGAAATGACCTCGAAGGCCGGGTCGAGATCGCCGGCGTCGTAGTCGAGCACCGCGCTGTCGTCCTCGGCGACGAGGTCGAACGCCGCCAGCGGCCAGCGCGGGCCGTTCACCGCCGGCAGGTTCGGATTGATCAGGGCCAGCTTGAAGACCTCTGGCCGGGCCATGACCGCGGGCGCCAGGTCGCTGGCGACGCTGAGGGTGACCATCCCCCCGGCGTCCGGCGGGCTGACCTGGAAGACGGCGGCGTCGAGCGGCGTCTGGCCGAGCCAGCCGTAGGTCTGGAACCAGGTCAGCGGCCGCAGGGCGTAGCGTCCGGCCTCGAAGGCCGCGCGCCAGTCGGCGGAAACGAAGATTCCCTCCGAGGTGGCCCCGTCGCGCAGGCCCGACCAGTCGGTGCGGTTGATGCCGGGGATGGGGGCGCCGACGAAACACATCCGCTCC
The DNA here is from genome assembly GCA_004144935.1 of Caulobacteraceae bacterium. Classification (GTDB taxonomy): domain Bacteria; phylum Pseudomonadota; class Alphaproteobacteria; order Caulobacterales; family Caulobacteraceae; genus Caulobacter. Next base: position 18,480 of record SDZP01000021.1, read on the forward strand.
GGCCAGCCGGCCGTAGCTTTCAGCATCTCCCGGAAGCCGAGCGGCTCGCCCGGGCCGAAGGGCACAAACAGGCGCGGGCCACTTTCCGCCTCTGGAGACGCCGCACTCAAGCGATGGGCGAGCTGCGCGATGGCCAGATCAATCGGGAGGCGAATCATGTCATCGTCCGTTCAGGCGGCAGCAGCAACCTATGCCCTGCCCGCGAGTTCTGCGTACGAACCCCGGTCCCTCTTGGACAAGAGCCGTTACGTCATGCAAACGACCGCCCAACAGCCCTCGGGCCTGCTGAAACCCCTGCTGTGGATCGCCGGCGCCTTCTTCGCCACCGGCTTCCTGGGCTATCTGGCCATCGGCCTGAACACGCTTCCGGGCTGAGCTTCCCGTCGCGTCTGGACCCCCAGCCCTCACATTCCCACCGATCATGCTCGCGAATGCGAGCATGATCGGTGGAGGGGGAATGTTGGGCGCGATCCTTGAACGCCCTAGCCCGCC
>SDZP01000022.1 GCA_004144935.1 Caulobacteraceae bacterium
TCGCGTTCGACCCGGCCTATGTGACGGCCCTGGCCGGTCTCGACATTCCGGCCACCCGCAGCATCGAGATCCTCGAAGCCCTCGGCTTCGAGGTCGAGGGCGCCGCGCCCGCCCTGACCGTCACCCCGCCGACCTGGCGGCGCGATGTCGAGGGCAAGGCCGATCTGGTCGAGGAGGTGGCGCGCATCGCCGGCTATGACGCGCTTCCTTCCACGCCCCTGCCCGAGACCCCGCGCCCGGTCGGCGGCGTGCTGACCCCCCGCCAGGCCCGCGCCCGGGCGGCCCGGCGTTTCCTGGCCGCCAGCGGCTATGCGGAGGCCGTGACCTGGAGCTTCACCTCCCGCGAGACGGCCAGGCTGTTCGGCGGCGGCGACGACAGCCTCGTGCTGGCCAACCCGATCGCCGCCGAACTGAACTGCATGCGGCCCTCGATCCTGCCCAATCTGGTCGAGGCGGCCGCCCGCAACAGCCGGCGCGGCTTCCCTGACGTGGCCCTGTTCGAGATCGGCCCGGTGTTCGGCGGCGACCAGCCGCAGGACCAGCGCATGGTCATCGCCGCCCTGCTCAGCCCCCACGGGCCCCGCGACTGGGCCAAGGGCGGGGCAGAGGATCTCTTCACGCTCAAGGGCGACCTGCTGGCCCTGCTCGAGGAACTGGGCGCCCCGGTGGCCAACCTGCAGGCCGCGCAAGGCTCCGCCTCGCCCTGGTATCACCCCGGCCGCTCGGCCCGGCTGCAACTGGGGCCCAAGGCCGTGCTGGCGGAGTTCGGCGAGTTGCACCCGGCCGTGCTGAAGGCGATGGACGCGCCGGGCCCGATGCTGGCCTTCGAGGTCTTCGTCGAGGCCATCCCCGAGCCGAAGAAGAAGTCGGTCAAGACCAAGGCGGCGCTGGACCTCTCCCAGTTCATGCCGCTTGGCCGCGACTTCGCCTTCCTGGTCGACGCCGCCAAGCCGGCCGGCGATCTGGTCAGGGCCGTGGCCGGCGCCGACAAGGCCCTGATCTCCGGCGTGCGGGTGTTCGACGTCTACCAGGGCGCCGGCGTTCCCGAGGGCCAGAAATCGCTGGCCATTGAGGTCACGCTGCAGCCGCGCGAGAAGACGCTGGCCGACGCCGAGATCGCGGCCCTGTCGTCCAGGATCGTGGCGGCGGCGGAAAAGGCCGGGGCGAAGTTGCGGGCGTGAAACCCCATATCGCCGCCCTGACCCTGGTCGTGAAATCCTACGACCCGGCCATCGCCTGGTACCGCGACTGCCTCGGCTTCACGATCGAGGACGTCGCGCTGGGCGGCGGCAAGCGCTGGGTGACCGCCACTCCGCCCGGCGGCGGCTGCGCGCTCCTGCTGGCCGAGGCGGCGAACCCGCAGCAGCACAGCGCCATCGGCGCCCAGGCCGGCGGCCGGGTCATGCTGTTCCTGCACACCGACGATTTCGCCCGCGACCACGCGGCGATGACCACCGTCGGAGTCACCTTTCTGGAGGCCCCGCGTCACGAGGCCTACGGAACCGTGGCGGTGTTCGAAGACCTCTATGGCAATCGCTGGGACCTGCTGCAGCCCCGGTCCTGATCGCCCGCCGCTTTCCAGCCTGGGTCAGGCTGCGAGACCTGCGTCTCCAGGATCAACGCTGAGCCCCTAGAACGGCCAGTTGTTCCGCTGACGGCTGTAGGAAAGGTAGCCCAGATTGGCGCCCAGCCGCAGGCCGACGCCGGTGCGGATCGGGGCCAGGACGATGCCGTCGGCGCGCTGGTAATTTACCCCCAGACCGCCGACCAGATAGGCCGATCCGTCGACCCCCGGATAGCGGCGGAAGATCATGTCCGGGTAGTAGAGATTGTAGCAGAGGGTGAAGACGCGGCTGGCGTTGCCGCCCCAGTCGAAACCGACGGAAGGCCCTTGCCAGAAGACCTCCATGGTCGGCCTGTCCTTCATGTACATCAGGCCGCGGCCGTAGCGCAGGCCGGCGACGACCGCGCCGCTGCCCTCCTCGCCGGCGATGTAGGCGGTCGGCTGGCCCTGATCGCTGAACACCCGCTCGACCACCTGGCCCACCGACTCGGCGGCCACGCCGAGGAAGTCGCTGGTCTGGGTCTTGATCTCGTCGACGGTGTAGGTGCCGATGCTGCGGTCCTGGGTGACCCCCGGATCGGCCCCGTTGCCCGTGGTCGTGCAGGCGGTGGCGCCGACGGTGGCGAGGCCGGAAAGAATCAGGCTGCGACGGTCCATGGAGGTCTCCTGCTGGCGGTGGCATTCAAGTCCCACGCCTTTGGGACGGGTTTGGGGCGGAGAGGTAAAGGCGCCGTTAACCATGTGGCGCGGGGTAGTATGGAGAGGCCGATGTTTCGCCGACTGGTCCTGAGCTTTCGCACCCTGCCGGACCGCCGGGGCTGGACGTTCGCCGCCCTCGTCGGCCTGCCCACCCTCGTAGCCATGGCCGCCATCGGCCTCAGCACCGGCCTCTACGCGCTCGGCCAAGGCGACTTCGTCGCGCTCCCGCTGACGATGCTGACCGTCTTCTTCGTCCCCGCCATCGGCGAGGAGGCCGTGTTCCGCGGGCTGATGGTTCCGGGCCGCGCCGAACCGGCCAATCCCGCCCCGGCCATCGTCCTCTCCACCCTGCTCTACGTCCTGTGGCACCCGCTCGAGGGCTTCACCTTCCTGCCCGGCGCCCGCGACCTCTTCAGCCGGCCCGACTTCCTCTTCGTCACCGGCCTTCTCGGCCTCGCCTGCGCCCTCACCCGCTGGCGCACCGGCTCGATCTGGCCGGCGGTGCTCCTCCACTGGGCGGCGGTCGTCGTCTGGAAGACCTGGCTCGGCGGGCCATCGCTGGAGACTCTCGGCTAGCAGCCCGAATCCGCCTTGCCCGGAGCGCCCTGCCCCCCTACAGACCCGGCAACATTCCTCCCGCGAAGAGTCGTCCGATGAAGCTGCTGGCTGGCAACTCCAACCGAAGACTGGCGGGCGCCATCGCCCAGTACCTCGACATGCCGCTGACCAAGGCCCAGGTCCGCCGCTTCGCCGACAACGAGGTCTTCGTCACCATCGACGAAAACGTGCGCGGCGAGGACGTCTTCGTCATCCAGTCGACCAGCTACCCGGCCAACGACAACCTGATGGAGCTGCTGATCTGCATCGACGCGCTGAAACGCGCCTCGGGCCGGCGGATCACCGCGGTGCTGCCCTACTTCGGCTACGCCCGCCAGGACCGCAAGACCGGGGGCCGGACGCCGATCTCGGCCAAGCTGGTGGCCAACCTGATCACCCGGGCCGGGGCCGACCGGGTGCTGACCATGGATCTGCATGCCGGCCAGATCCAGGGCTTCTTCGACATCCCCACCGACAACCTGCTGCCCGCGCCGCTGATCGCCAACGACATCACCCGCCAGCACGGCCGCAAGGCCAGCGAGCTGATGATCATCTCGCCCGACGTCGGCGGCGTGGTCCGCGCCCGGGCCCTGGCCAACCGGCTCGGCTGCGACCTGGCCATCGTCGACAAGCGCCGCTCGGGGCCGGGGCAGAGCGAGGTGATGAACATCATCGGCGACGTTTCGGGGCGTTCCTGCATCCTGTTCGACGACATCGTCGATTCGGCCGGCACCCTGTGCAACGCCGCCAAGGCCCTGACCGAGCACGGCGCCACCGAGGTCTCGGCCTATGTCACCCACGGCGTCCTGTCCGATCCGGCCAACCAGCGGATCGCCGAAAGCGTGTTGCGCGAGGTGGTGGTCACCGACAGCATCGAGCAGCCCGACTTCATCCAGGTGAACGGCAAGATCCGTGAGCTGTCGTCGGCCTCGTTAATCGGTGAAGCCATCCGCCGCATCGCCAACGAAGAGTCGGTTTCCAAACTGTTTGATTGATTTGAACAATCGGACGCGTCGCAATCGACGCCGCGTCAAGGTATGGTTAACGACCGGACGTCACATTCCCGCCCGGAGCGACGTGCTATTGACCACCCTGAGGGCTCCGGGGAAAGCTTCGATCATGACCTACAGACATTCCGTGCTGGCCGGCCTTGCGGCCCTTGCCGCGACTTTCGTCCTGGCCGCCTGCTCAACGCCTGAGCCGGCCGCGCCGCCATTGCCGCCCGCGCCGCCGCCGCCGCCGGCTATCAATCTCTCGGCCTCCCTGTTCGAGGAAGCCAGCGCCTGGCGCGGCTACATGAGCCGGGCCGCCGCCACCCCGACCGCCTTCCCCGACGCCACCACGGTGGCCACCTCCCTGCGGGCCGGCGCGTCCTACGAGCCCAAGCAGCTGCTGCGCGGCTCGATCGCCTACGCCGCCGTCATCGCCTTGCAGGACCAGGCCTTCGTCAGCGGCATCCGCGCCTATGCCTCCGATCCCGAGCAGCGCCGGCGCATCGCCGCCCAGCTGGTCGTGACCCCCTATGCCGTGACCAGCTATCCCGGCGCCGACCGCGCCGCCGGCCTGATCATCTCGGCGTTGGGCAGCGACGGCACCAAGGTCCTGATGACCGGCCGGGCCGTGAAGCAGTCGGCCTATGACGTCCAGAAGCAGAAATGGTCCAAGGAGTTCGTGCCCAACCGAGAAGGCCGCCTGGCCGACGTCCGCACCCTCTCCTCGACCCCCATCCGCGGCGACATCGAGGAAGTCGGCCGGATGCAGACCGCCAGCCTGGGCGGCGGCTCGACCACCGGGCCCGACGGCATCGTCGGCCAGTCCGCCACCGCGCCCTACTCGCCCGTCGTGGTTCGCGGCCTGGCGCTCGCGGCCCTGGCGGCCCTTGGCGAAGCCGGCGACGACAAGCTGATCGCCATCGGCCCGCTGTTCACCGACGAGCCTTCCATGTTCTGCCTGAACATGTCGAAGCTGATGCTCTACCAGTGCCTGGCCGCCGCCAAGCCGCACTACGAGGACGTCTTCTGCCTCGGCCAGCATGTGCTGATCGACACCGGGCAATGCACGCTGAAGAGCGCCGGCGCCCCGATGCCGATCGAACCGCCCCGCCCGGTGGTCGTCGCCACCAAGGCGCCGGCCGCCAAGAGCCCGGCCAAGCCCGCCGCCAAGCCCAAGGCCAAGGGCGGCTAAAGCCCGGCGGGAATCCTCACCCGGGCCGTTGCACTCCCCAGCCAAAGAGTGTATCGACCCGGACCCTAAATTCACCGACCGTCGCCGCGCGGAGACTTCGCGCGGCGGCTTCGTTTTGAGACTGCAAGAACAATGGCCGAGATCGTCCTCAACGTCGAAGTCCGCGACCGCACCGGTACCGGCGGCGCCCGTGAAGCCCGTCGTGGAGGCCTGGTCCCCGGCATCCTGTACGGCGGCGAAAAGGCCCCCGTGGCCATCGCGGTCAAGGAAAACGAGTTCCGCAAGGCGCTCTACACCGGCAAGCTGCTGGGCCACCTGGTGACGCTGAAGTACGGCGACGAAAGCCAGCCGGTCATCGCCAAGGACATCCAGTTCCACCCGATCACCGACAACCCGCACCACTTCGACCTGATGCGCGTCGACGAGAAGGGCACCGTCCGGATCAACGTCCCCGTGCACTTCAAGGGCCAGGACGTCAGCCCCGGCATGAAGAAGGGCGGCTCCCTGGAGATCGTCCGTCACGAAGTCGAGCTCGAATGCCCGGCCAACGCCATCCCCGAAGAGCTGGTCGTCGACATCTCGACCCGCGAAATGGGCGAAACCATCCGCATGAGCGACATCACCCTGCCCAAGGGTGTCAGCCCGGTGGTCGGCGACCGCGATTTCGTCATCGCCACCCTGAAGGTGTCGTCGGCGGCGCTGTCGGAGATCAACGACGAAGCCTCGGGCGAAACCGAAGCCTAAGCCGGCGGCGCGCCGCTGGCGCACTGACGCTTACGAGTTCGAATGCGGTCAGGCGGCGACGTCTGGCCGCATTTGCATGAAGGGACCCTTGCGATGCTGCTGCTGGCCGGCCTCGGCAACCCGGGCGAACGCTACGCCCGCACCCGGCACAATGTCGGCTGGGTCGCCGTCGAGGCCATCGCCCGGCATATCGGCGCCTCCCCCTGGCGGGCCCGCTTCCAGGGCCTGGCCTGCGAAGGGACGGTGGGCGACCACCGCGTCCTGCTGCTGAAACCCCAGCAGTTCTATAACGAGAGCGGCCGCTCGATCGGCGAGGCGGCGAAGTTCTTCAAGATCCCCCCGGCCGACGTCATCGTCTTTCATGACGAGATCGACCTCGCCCCCGGCCGCTTCCGGATGAAGACCGGCGGCGGCGCGGCCGGCAACAACGGCATCCGCTCGACCATCGCCAGCATCGGCCCCGACTTCCGCCGCGCCCGAATCGGCGTCGGACACCCGGGCGACAAGGAGCTGGTCCAGGGTCACGTGCTCAGCGACTTCCACAAGGTCGACCGCGACTGGCTGGGGCCCATGCTGGAGGCGATCTGCGAGGCCCTGCCGTTCGCCCTGGCCGGCGACGACGAGCGCTACCAGGCCGAGGTCATGCGCCTGGCCCCGGCGGTGAAATCCGATCCACGCCGCGCCTTGCGCGACAGCGATTGACGGCAGGCCGTCCGGGGAGACACTTTCGCCATGCTTTTCGGTCTCGGGCTCAGCCTCGTCTTCTCCATCCTGCTCTGCGTCCACGTCGTGAAGACCGGGCGGGAGATGTACTGGCTGTTCATCATCCTCGCCTTCCAGCCTCTGGGCGGCGTCGTCTACGCCGTGCTCTACATCCTGCCCGAACTGACCGGCGGCGCGACCTCGCGGCGTCTGCAGCAGGCGGCCAAGCAGGCGTTGAACCCCGAGGGGGAATACCGGGCCGCCCAGGCCCTGGTCGAGGACAGCCCCACCGTCGCCAACCGCATGCGCCTCGCCGCCGCCGCTTCGGGTCTTGGCCGCCACGAGGAGGCCGAGCGGATGTACGCAGACGCCGCCCAGGGTATCCATGCCGAGGATCCGGCCCTGCTGTTCGGCCGCGCCCGCGCCCTGGTCGAGCTTGACCGTCCGGCCGAGGCCCTGCCGCTGCTAGACAAGCTGGGGGAGATCGGCGAGGCGGGCCGCACGCCGCAGGCCGCTCTGCTGATGGGCCGCGCCCACGACCGGCTGGGCAACGCCGCCGAAGCCGATACCGCCTACGGCTGGGCCGCCGGCCGCCTGCCGGGCCTCGAGGGCCTGGCCCGGTACGCCGCCTTCCTGGCCCGCCAGGGCCGGACGCCCGAAGCCGAGGAGGCGATGGTCGAGATCGAGAAGCGCGCCGGCCGGGCCAACGCCCAGTTCCGCAAGGAGGCCCGCCACTGGCGCGACTTCGCGGCTGAGGCGCTCGGCAAGGGGTAAAGGTCGCTTTCGCCGGCGGGGCGTGCTAGGTCGCCCGACCTTCACCACTGCCGGATTCCAAGCCCAAGCCATGGCCCTGAAAGTTGCGATCGTCGGCCTGCCCAACGTCGGCAAATCGACCCTGTTCAACGCCCTCACCCAGACGGCGCAGGCCCAGGCGGCCAACTATCCCTTCTGCACCATCGAACCGAACGTCGGCGACGTGGCCGTGCCGGAGTATCGCCTCGACAAGCTGGCGGCCATCGCCGGGTCGAAGGAGATCATCCCCAGCCGCATCAACTTCGTCGACATCGCCGGCCTGGTGCGCGGCGCGTCCAAGGGGGAGGGCCTGGGCAACCAGTTCCTGGCCAACATCCGCGACTGCGACGCCGTGGCCTTCGTCGCCCGCTGCTTCGAGGACGACGACATCACCCACGTCGAGGGTCGCATCGATCCGCTGTCGGACCTCGACATCATCGAGACCGAGCTGATGCTGGCCGACCTCGAAAGCCTCGAAAAGCGCGTGCCCAATCTCGAGAAGCGCGCCCGCCAGGACAAGGAGGCCGCCAACACCCTGCGCCTCTGCAATCTGGCCCTGGCCCAGCTGAACGCCGGCCGCCCGGCCCGCACCGCCGACATCTCCAAGGAGGACGAGAAGGCCTGGCACATGCTCCAGCTGCTCACCTCCCTCCCGGCCCTCTACGTCAGCAACGTCGACGAGGGCAGCGCCGACAAGGGCAACAAGTATTCCGACCTGGTGGCCGAAAGGGCCGCCAAGGATGGCGCCAACAGCGTCGTCATCTCGGCCCAGATCGAGAGCGAGGTGGCCATGCTGGCCGCCGACGAACGCGAGGAATTCCTCGGCGCCCTGGGCCTCGAGGAGCCCGGCCTGAACCGCCTGATCCATGAAGCCTACAAGCTGCTCGGCCTGCAGACCTACTTCACGGTCGGCCCCAAGGAAGCCCGCGCCTGGACCATCCACGTCGGCGACACCGCCCCCCAGGCGGCCGGCGTCATCCACACCGACTTCGAGAAAGGCTTCATCCGCGCCGAGACCATCGCCTTCGACGATTTCGTGCGGCTGAACGGCGAAGCGGGCGCGAAGGAAGCCGGCAAGATGCGCTCCGAAGGCAAGGAATACGTCGTCAAGGACGGCGACGTGATGCACTTCCGCTTCAACGTTTGATCGGGTGCACTAGGTTAGGGGCATGACCCCCGCCGACCGCCTCGCCCGCCTCATCGAAGCCGCCGACCGCGTTGTCGTCTTCACAGGCGCCGGCATCTCCACCGAATCGGGCATCCCCGACTTCCGCAGCCCCGGCGGCGTCTGGTCGAAGATGAAGCCCATCTACTTCCAGGACTTCGTCGCCAGCGAGGATCGCCGGCGCGAGGCCTGGACGCGGACCTTCACCGGCACGGCCGGCTGGACCGGCCGCAGCCCCAACGCCGGCCACGACGCCGTCGCCCGCCTGGTGGCCGCCGGCAAGGTCTCTTCGGTCATCACCCAGAACGTCGACAACCTGCACCAGGACAGCGGCATCCCCGACGACCGGGTCATCGAGCTGCACGGCAACGCCTCTTACGCGACCTGCCTGGACTGCGGGCTGCGCCACGAGCTGCATCACCTGAAGCCCGCCTTCGTCGAGCGGGGCGAGATCCCCGCCTGCCGGGCCTGCGGCGGCATCGTCAAGACGGCGACCATCTCGTTCGGCCAATCGATGCCTCTCGGTCCCATGGCCCGGGCCGAGGAGGAAACCGAGGCCTGCGACCTCTTCCTCGTCCTCGGCTCCTCCCTGGTCGTCTACCCGGCCGCGGGCTTTCCCCTGCTGGCCAAGCGCAACGGCGCCCGGCTGGTCATCGTCAACCGCGAGCCGACCGAGCAGGACCCTTACGCCGACCTCGTCCTGCACGAGGAGATCGGACCGCTGATGAGCCGTATCGTTCCCCCGGTTTAGGGCATGTACCGCGCGCGCTGACCGTCCACTCTGGCCACCACGCCGGAGTCGCCGTCATGCGCCTGATCCTCTGCCCCCTGACCCTTGCCGCCGTTCTCGTCGGTCCGGCCCTCGCCGCCGACAAGCTGATCCCCGCCACCGCCGCCGGCGCCGTCGGCGAGCACAGGGGCAAGCCCTGGCTCGAGCCGTTGACCAACTGCGCCGGCTTCCACGCCTGGAACGGCCGCAACCTCAAACAGGCCGGCGACACCAAGGGCGCCTGGGACGAGGCGGGCAAGACGGCCGACTTCATGACCGCCGCCGCCAACCGGGTGAGCCAGGACCGAAGCGTGACCTACGACCAGGCCTTCGCGGGCAACCAACGGCCGATCAAGAACGTCATGACCTATCTCGACATGGAGATGGTCCCGCCCGACGTGGCCGACTGGACCCAGCACTGCCAGGAGATTCTCGCAGGCTATAGAAAAGCGTTCCCTAGCCAGGGCGCGCAGGGCGGTTAACACTGCCGTCTCGTCCGAGGGGCCCCCATGCGCCGTTTCCCAGCTGTCCTGACCGCCTGCGCGGCGCTGCTCGCCACCCCCGCCGCCGCCGAGACCTTCGTGCAATGCGACGTGAAGCTGGCCCTGCCTGGCGGGCGGCTGGAGGCGCGTCTGTTCGGTGACGGCAAGCGTTTCCGCAACGATGGCGAGGCCACCCTGATCGTTCCGGTCGGCAAGGGCGGCCTGGTCGCCGATCCGCCGCACGCCTTCGACCTGACCGACCCCGCCGGCCAGACCGCGGAGTACCGCGTCCACCTGCGCTACGCCTGGATCGGCCCGAATCCCCCGCCGCCCTTCAGCAAGGCGGGAGCCAGGCATCCCTGGTGGCCGGTCGGCGACCTCTTCGTCGGGCCGCCGCTGCCGGCCAGCGCCACCCCGGACAAGGACTGGACCTACGTCGCCTGGGGCGCCAACGGCGTGCAGGTGAAATCCGGAAACTACATCTACATGACCAGCGCCAGGACCCCGCACCGGGCGGAGGTCGGGCTGGCCTACGAGCGCTCCGACAACGAGGCGGAGGCTGCGAGGAACCTCGAGACCCGCGTCGCCTTCATCAAGGCCCTGTCGGCCGGCGACAGCTTCATGCTGATCTTCTTGAACCGCGCCAACGCCCGGCTGGGCGCCGCCCAGGTCGACAGCGCGCTCCTGAAGGCCCTCCCGGACCTCTCCGACCGCGCCTTCGAGGAAGCGGCCCGGATGCACAAGGCGGGAAAGTGCCTGGTCAAGGCGGTCTGACCCCCCGAATTTGAGGTCGAGGGCGGAGCGCGCCAGCCCCATCCTGCGCGGCGAACCTGCGGAGTTACGCCATGCGCCCCATCGCCCTTCTGATCGCCCTGACCTTCGCCCTCCCCGCAGCGCCGGCCCTGGCCCAGGTCAAGGAGCCGCGCCGGGTCGGCAGTTCGGTCACCTCGACCTGCAAGGCCTGGGTCAACTGGGCCAACGCCACCGTGGTCTGCCAGGATATCCCGTTCGAGAACCTGCCGGTCGGGACCTGCCTGTCACAGGGCTGCAACGGCGGCGGCGTCGTCAAGGTGATCGACGGCATCTACAACGGCGCCCTGGATGGCAGCTATGTCGGCAAGGGCCATGGCCGGCTGGAACGCAACGATGGCAGCGTCGTCGAGGGCAACTTTCGCAAGGGTCTGATGTGGGAGGTCACCGCCACCTTCAAGGACGGGGTGATGTGGAAGGGCACGGTGGCCAACGAGATCAATGGCGCGGCCTTCGGTGAATGGGCCGTCTATCGCGACGAGGGCTCGACACGCTACAGCGCCCCGATCGCCTATGGGACCCTGTTCGAGAAGCCGGGCCTGGCCCTGACGGCCGACGCTCGCAAGCGGCTGAGGGGCGAGCCTGGCACGGTCCCGCCCAAGCCCGGCGTCGACCTCACCCCGGTCGTGGAGCGTAGCCGCGGACTGACCGCCGTCACCACCAGCGAGAAGTGGCAGTGCTACGGTCTCTACCTGGCCATGGCCGAGGCCATCCCCGAGTACGGCCGCATGGGCCTGCCCGACGGGACCTTCCTGCCCGCCACCGTCGTCCCGCGCGTCAAGAAATGGGAGAAGTGGGTCAGCGCCCAGGAGAAGAAATCGCCAAGCGGCGAATCCTGGTCGAAGCTCAAGGATGAGAACTACCGCTGGGGCCGGGCCTTCTACGACAAGGGTGACCTGAAGACCCTGGCCGACTGGGCCGGTGTCTGCATGGCCGATCCGAGGGAATAGGCGCTTCTTTCCGGGGCGTCAGACGTGGCAAGCTGGGGCAAAGCACCAGAGAGCAAGCCATGACCAACCGGATCACCCTGACCAGCCCGCACGACGGCTTCCAGTTCGAGGCTCTGCATGCGGCGCCAGAGGGCAGGCGACGCGGCGGAGTCATCGTCATCCAGGAGATTTTCGGCCTCGACCAGTATGTGCAGGCCGACGTCGAGCGCTGGTCGGCCCTCGGCTTCGAGGTGCTCGCCCCCTCGATGTTCGACCGCGGCCAGAAGGGCTTCACCGCCGAGCATGACGCCGAGGGCCTGCAGGCGGGCGTGCGCCTGGCCACCGGCAACGGGCCGGACAACGCCATGAGCGACATCCAGGCCTGCGTCGACGCCCTCAAGGAAGAGGGGCCGGTCTTCATCGTGGGCTACTGCTACGGCGGCGCCATGGTCTGGCTGGCCGCCTCGCGGGTGACCGGCCTCGCCGCCGGCTCCAGCTACTATGGCGGTCAGGTCGCCGGCATGGCCAGCCTGCCCCTCTCCTGCCCGGTCATCATCCATCTCGGCCGTCAGGACGCCCATATCCCCGCCGACGAGGTGCAGGCCAAGGTCAACGCCGCCCATCCGGAGGTCCCGGTCTACATCTACGAAGCCAGCGGCCACGGCTTCAATAACGACGGCCGCCCGGACTCCGACCTGGACGACGCCAGGCTGGCCAGGAAGCGGACGCTGGAACTATTCGAGGCCAATGGGGCGGTCTGAATTTTTCTCCGTATGTCCTCGCGAATGCGGGGACCCATGCATCGGTCAATGCCGTCATTTCGTTACCGGCTGCGCACAGCTATATGGATGCCCGCATTCGCGAGCATGATCGGTGATGGGGTAAGGGACGACGGCAGACCCGGAAATTTCGGAGACCGCCATGGGCGAGACGATTAAACTGACGAGCAAGGCCGACGGTTTCAGTGTCGGCGCCTACCACGCGCCGCACCAGGACGCCCGGCGGGGCGGCCTGCTGCTGATTCAGGAAATTTTCGGCGTCACCGACCATATCCGCGAACTGGCCGACGGCTTCGCCGCCGACGGCTACGAGGTCATCGCCCCCAGCTTCTATGACCGCCTGGAGCCCGGCTTCGAGGCCGACTACAGCCCGGAGTCGGTCCAGAAAGGCGTGGGGTATTCCACCTCCACCCCCTGGGACCAGGTGGCGGGCGATTGCCAGGCCGCCATCGATGTCCTGAAGGTCCGCGGGCCGGTCTTCGTCGCCGGCTACTGCTGGGGCGGCGCGGCGACCTGGCTGGCCGCCTGCCGCTGCGAGGGCGTTACCGCCGCCTCGGCCTTCTACGGCCGCCGGATCAGCGAGCTGAAGGACGAGACGCCGCGCTGCCCGACCATCCTGCATTTCGGCAAGTCCGACGCCTCCATCCCGCCCGAACGCGTCGAGGAGATCCGCGACCTGCATCCGGACCTGCCGATCTATCTCTACGACGCCGGCCACGGCTTCTTCTCCGACCGCCGGACCGACTATCACTCGGACAGCGCCCACCTCGCCCGCCTGCGCACCCTGCAGCTCTTCCATCGGTCGGCGGGCAAGGCCGAGGAATAGCCCCTGGCCTAGCGCCCGCGCAGCGCGCGGCCAGCGACGGCGTCCAGCTTCGCCATCATGGCGGGGGCGCGGGCCGAGGGGGCGGTGATGATGGCATGGTCGAGATTGCTGTCGATGGGCGAGGCCTCGCGGGTCGCCGGCAGGGCCCCGGCCAGGGCGGCGACCAGGGCCTGGGCCCGGGCGGCGTTGGCGCCCAGCACCGCCAGCACGTCGGTGACCGCCACCCCGGCCTCGTCCTCGCGCCAGGCGTCATAGTCGGTGATCATCCCGACACAGGCGTAAGGCAGCTCCGCCTCACGGGCCAGCTTGGCCTCAGGCATGCCGGTCATGCCGATCACCTGCGCGCCCCAGGACCGGTATAGCCGGCTCTCGGCGCGGGTGGAGAACTGCGGCCCCTCCATGGCCAGGTAGGTGACGTCCTCGGCGACCTCGGCCCCGACCGCCCGGGCGGCGTCGGCGGCCAGGCGGGACAGGCGCGGACAGACAGGCTCGGCCATCGACACATGCGCCACCAAGCCCTCGCCGAAGAAACTGCTCGGCCGGGCGATGGTGCGGTCGATGTACTGGCCCACCGTAACAAATGTTCCGGGCCTCAGGTCCTCGGCCAGCGAGCCGACGGCGGACAGGGCCAGGAGGTCGGTGCAGCCCAGCCGCTTGAGGGCGTCGATGTTGGCCTGGGCGTTGACCTCGGTCGGCGACAGCCGGTGGCCGGCTCCATGGCGCGGCAGGAAGGCGAGGTCCACGGCGCCGAGGCGGCCCGTGACGATGGCGGCGGAAGGCTGGCCGAACGGCGAGCCGATGTCGTGCGTCCGGCGGTCTTCCAGGCCAGGCAGGTCATACAGACCCGACCCGCCAATGACACCTAGCGTCCAGGCCGCCACGTCAGGCCCTGTCGCCGGGAGCGCGCCAACGACGCCAACGATCCTGCATGGCCCTGAACTCCCTCGTCCGTACGAAACGCCGCCAGGCTCCCTGGCCGTAGAAGATGTAGGGCACAATCACGTCGAGCGTCACGCTTGCCGACTCTGGCGGCCGGGCGGCCGACAGATAGTCGGCGTTGTCGGATGCCAGGTCCCGCCATTCCCGGTCACTCAACGGGGGCCCCTGCGAGCTGTCCAGCAAGGCCGTCAGGGTCTCGTTGATCGAGCCGCCGAAGTCGTTGTCGTAGGATCGCCCCTCGATCCAGGCGCAGACGAACAGGCCCGCCAGACTGACGACCAGCACGGCCACCACCCGCTTGAGATCGAGGCCGGTCCCGAAGAGGACCGGGTAAAGCGGCAGCAGTATCAAGGAGAAGGCGATGCAGGACTTCAGGTTCTGGAAGACTGACTTCCACCACCTGTTGCGCTGCACATGCGCCTTTCTTGCCCGGTAGAGAACGATCTTCTCGAACTCCGGCAGGCTGTAGCGCCGCCGGTAGTGCGACCAGGTCTGCAGGATCTCCGGCCGCAGCCGATCGACGACGACGCCGGGCGAATAGCTCAGGTTTATCGGGATGATACTCCCGATCAGTCGAACGGCGATCCCGAACACGTTCAAAAACGAGAAGATGCCGACCAGCAGTACGGTCAAGGCCACCGACTGACGGTGAGATTCCCCGATCGCCGCGTCCAGGGCGATGATCGGAAGCAGGGCGTTCAGCGGATAGGCCATCCAGCCGGACACTGCCTGCAGGACCACCGCCGGGTCGACGTGGGCCATCCAGAGGGCCAGGGCCAGGAAGACGAACAGGAGGAGCAGGTTGTTCGCCAGCTCCCTGGCGAGCGCGTAGAATCCCTTCAGCGCGTCCGCCAGGTTCAGCATGCCACAACCTTAAGCACACCTCCGGGGATACGCCAATTCCCCGCGAATTCGGCGCTCGGCCGGGCTTATCCGGTGATCGCCGCCGCGTCCTTCTCGCCGGTCCGGATGCGAAGCGCCTGTTCCAGGTCGAGCACGAAAACCTTGCCATCGCCGATCTTGCTGGAGTTGGCGCCGCGAACGATGGCCTCGACCACCGCATCCAGGATGTCGTCGGAGACGGCGATCTCCAGCTTCACCTTGGGCAGCAGCTTCACCTCGTATTCGGCCCCGCGATAGACCTCGGTCTTGCCCTTCTGGCGGCCGTAGCCGCGCACCTCGGTGACGGTCAGGCCGGAGGCCCCGGCCTCGGTGACGGCGTCGAGAACCGCGTCGAGGCGGCTGGGCTTGATGACGGCGACGATCATCTTCATGGCATGCGGTCCTTTGCGACGCCTCAATAGCCAGGCGCCCCATAGCTATGTTGAGGGGGCCTTGCCGTCAAAGGGCTTGGTTTCTGAAACGCGGCTGGCGGGAACCGGCGCCAAAATTCCGGGCGCGCGGCTGCGAATTCTCGCCCGCGAGCCGCGGGGCTTCACCGCGAAGGTCTGTTTCACGGCTTCCATCAGGATCACGCCGGCGAAGCCTGGCCAGAGCCGCGCCCCGACCTGCTCGAAACCGTCCGCCCAGCCGGCCGCCCAGGCGAACGGCGGCGCATAAAGGGCGCGGGTGTAGCCGGTCGGCTCCAGCCCCGCCTCGCGCAAAAGGTCCTCCAGCTGGCCCCGGGTGAACGGCCGGCCGTGGCCGAACGGCGTGCCCTCGGCGTTGGACCACAGGCCGTTGCGGGCCGCCGCCGCCACGATCACCCGGCCGGACGGGGCCAGCACCCGGCAGACCTCGTTCAGCAGGGCGGCGGCGCTCTCGCTCTCCTCCAGCGCGTGGACGCAGAGGATGCGGTCGAACAGGGCGTTGGCCAGCGGCAGGGCGAACTCGTCGGCCAGCACAGTCAGGTTTCCCCGGCCGCCCGGCCAGACCTCCACCCCCTGCTGGGCCGGCATGGCGGCGATCACCCGCCGGGCCCGCTGCCGCAGCGGATCGAGGAAGGGCGTGGCATAGCCGAGACCCAGCACGTCGAGCCCGGCGGCGTCGCCCCAGGCCTCTACTACCTTGCGGCCGAGCATCTCACGCGCCGCCCCGCCCCGGGGCGAGGCGTAGAAGGCGCGAAGTTCCAGCACGTCGCGACGCATTGCGTCTCCCGCTTCCAGTCCCGAGCAATGTAAGGTGCGCCGTGCGGCGGCGTCACCTGTCCCCGCTTTGAATCGCATTTTGAGGCCAAGGCATGACCCTGACCGTCCGGCAGTTCCCCTGCCTGTCCGACAACTACGGCTTCCTGGTCCGCGACGACGCCAGCGGCAAGGTCGCCTGCATCGACACCCCCGACGCCGAAGCGATTCTGGCGGAGCTGGCCAAGGCCGGCTGGGGCCTCGACCTCATCCTTAACACCCACTGGCACCCCGACCACGCCGGCGGCAATGAGGCGCTGAAGGCGGCAACCGGCTGCACCGTCGTCGGTCCGGCCGAGGTCGCCCGCATCGCCGCGCCGGACCGGGTGGTGGCGCACGGCGACCATGTGATGCTGGGCGATACCCGCTTCGATGTCATCGACACCGGCGGCCACACCCTCGGCCACGTCACCTTCTTCGACGCCGCCGATCATATCGCCTTCGTCGGCGACACCCTGTTCGCGCTGGGCTGCGGCCGCCTGTTCGAAGGCGACGCGGCGCAGATGTGGGCCAGCCTGCAGCGCATCACCGACCTGCCGGACGACACCACCGTCTACTGCGCCCATGAATACACCGCCGCCAACGCCCGTTTCGCCCTCTCCGTCGATGCCGATCCGGCCCTCAAGGCCCGCGCCGACAGCATCTTCGCCGCCCGCGAGCGCGGCGAGCCCACGGTCCCGACCAGCATCGCCCTGGAGAAGGCCACCAACCCTTTCCTGCGCGCCCCTCTGCTGCGCCCCGACATCGCCAACCCGGCTGAGGCCTTCGGGGCCGTGCGGGCCGCCAAGGACGCGTTCAAGGGGTGAGCGCCGCCAGCGAGATCACCGCCGGCGAGATCATCGGCCTGCTGGACCTCAGCCCCCATCCCGAGGGCGGCTGGTTCAAGGAGACCTTCCGCGATGAGCCCGGCCCCGACGGCCGGGCCAGGTCGACAGCCATCTTCTTCCTGCTCAAGGCCGGCGAGGAGAGCGCCTGGCACCGGGTCGACGCGGTCGAGGTCTGGCATTTCTACGACGGCGCCCCTCTGGCCCTGAAACTGGCCCGAGAGGGCGAGCCGGCCGTCACCATCCGGCTCGGCAAGGACCTGGAGGCCGGCGAGAAGCCGCAGGCCATCGTTCCGGCCGATGTCTGGCAGAGCGCGTCCTCCACGGGCGACTGGACCTTGGTCGGCTGCACGGTGGCGCCCGGCTTCGACTTCTCCGGCTTCGAGATGGCCGTTCCGGGATGGGAGCCCTAGGCGCGGCCTAGGGCGAGTTGTCGCAGCGACCGAACGCCCGATGGCGTTCCGGCCCCAAAACCTCGAAACGGGTCGGGTCAAACTGCAAGGCGATCCGTGACATGTCCGATTGGGGATCCGATCCCGACGCCCGGCGGCGTCTGCAACGGCTGATCTTCCGCTGCGCGTCCGACTTCCTGCTCGACGAGATCGGCGTGCTGACCGCCCGCCACGACGGGGACTTCATCCGGGCGGTGACATGGCTGGCCCTTGTCCAGGCCTCGGCCGACCCCGACCGCGGCATCTCTGTTCGCGCCCTGGCCCGCTCGCTGAACCTGCCGTTCGAGACCGTGCGCCGAAAGGTCCACGACTTTGAGGAAGCCGGCCTCTGCATCGCCGCGGGCGACGGCCGCCCCTTGGCCGCCCCGGTCACCGAGGCCGCCGCCCAGGCCGAGGCGACCCGGGTTTGCGAGGCCTTCAGCCTGCTGCTCGGCAACCTGTTGGCGCTCGGGGTCAGTCCGGCGACCTTCTGTGGCGGCGCGCTGCCGGCGCCGGCCGCCCCCGGCGCGCAGGCCAGGGCCCGGATCGCCGCCCACCGGCTGATCCATAACTATTTCCTGCGCACCCTCGAAGCCGGCGTCGAGCCGCACGAGACCATGTTCAACGCCCTGGTGTTCGCCGCCGCCATGTCGGCCAACGCCCAGCGGATCACCTACGACCCGACCCTGGCCCTGCGCTACGCTGGGGCCGACACCCCGCCGCCGAACGAGCTGCGCCGCCCGGCCCGGCCGAGGGAAATCTCCGAGCGCCTGAACCTGCCCTACGAGGTGGTGCGTCGCCGCTTGGTCGAGTTCCAGGAGCGCGGTTGGGTGTTCAAGTCGGGATCCGGCTATCTCTGCGCCGTGGAGCGGATGCAGGACCCCGCCCTGCTGGCCGGCGCCTACATGATCGTGTTGCGGCTGGGCCAGCTGGTCCATTCGGTCGCCCAGGCTGGCCTGGCGATGGAGGCGCGGGCCGCGGCGGCGTGATCCATCGGCTGTGCGGGGGCGGGACGCCCTGGTCAGGCCCGAGCTGCCGAGCTTGGCACGCCTGACCAGGGCTCCGCCCTCCCCCCGAAGGACGGCGCAAGGTGACGCCAGAATTCATCATGACCAAGACCCTATTGACCCGAAAGCAGGGACTTGCTGCTCATTCCGGGGGGAGTGTTACCCATGGGACACTTTTTTGGGCGCGACGACGCCGCTGGACCGGACCGGTCGATCGTGAAGGCCGCCTAACGCGCGGCCGCGAAGGCGATGCGCTCGGACGAAGGCCGGCCGCTGATGCCCAGTCGGGGCGTCACCACGACGATCAGCACCCCCTGGCGCAGGATGACCCCCGGGCGCGGCCCCTCGGTCAGGAACACCAGATTGACCCGCCGCAGCTGGGTCTGGCCGGCCGGGGTCCGCGACATCCGCGCCAAGCCGTCGGCGGTGACCAGGGCGGCGTCGGCGATCAGCGCCGAGGAGGCGGCGGTGGCCTCGGCCTGGAAGGGGATCTGGCGGCGCGCCGACTTGCTGACCACCGAACTGGCGCCAAGCAGCC
>SDZP01000292.1 GCA_004144935.1 Caulobacteraceae bacterium
ACCCCCGACGCCGCCACCCCCGCCCGCAGGTCGCCGTTCAGCACCTCGGCCCCGGGCGCCAGCACCGGTCCCTCAACCCGCAACGGCAATATCCGGCTCTTCACCACCCCGCGCCGCTTCATCCGGCTGGTCGTTTCCTGCCCGACGAAACAGCCCTTCTTGAAATCGATGGCGTTCAGCAGGTCGAGATTGGCCTCGATCGGATAGGTGGCGTCGTCGCCGAAGTCGGCCGTGTCCGGCACGGCCAGGGCGATGCGGTGCGCGTCCCACTCGGACCGGCTGGCGGTGTCGCCGACCGCCAGGCCGTACCTGCGCCAACCCAGGGCCGGCAATCTGGGATCGACGATCCAGGCCGCACCCGGATCATCGCCGAACGCCGCCATCACCGCCGCCTCGTCCGGCGCGATCACCACCTTCGACCGCAGCCGATACATCGTCAGCCGACGGATCAGGTCCTCCCGCCGCGCCGCCGCCACGTCCAGCAGTACGCCATCGCCGGTCCCCAGCAGGAACAGATCGGCCAGCAGCCGCCCCTGCGGCGTCAGCAGCGCGCCGTAGCGCAGTTCGCCGTCGGCCAGGGTCTCGATGTCCTGGGTCAGCAGGCCCTGCAGGAATCCGCGCCAGTCCTCGCCGGTCACCTTCACCAGCGCGCGGTCGGTCAGCCTCAGTTGCGACATCGTCATGCGTCCATAAGTGGCGCGCACACGAATGGAGCGCCAGAGGTAACCCGGCTATTATCCCGCAAATGGCCTCCACGCCCTTCCCGATTCTCTTCATTGGTCCCGGCCGTATCGGCGACGCCGTTCTGGCGTCCGGCCTGATCCACAGGCTGGCGCGCGAGATTCCGCACGCCCGCTTCACCATCGCCGTCGGCCCCGCCGCCGCGCCGCTGTTCGCCGACGTGCCCGGACTCGACCGCCTGATCGTCATGGAAAAGCAGAAGGGCAGCGGCCACTGGTTCAAGCTCTGGAACCAGGTGCGCAAGACCGCCTGGGGCCTGGTCATCGACACCCGGGGCTCCGCCGTCTCCAGCTTCATCAGCCGCAAGCGCCGCGCGGTCCACAGGAAGTCCCTGGGCGAGCCGGTCCACAAGGTGATAGAGGCCGCCCGCCTGCTGCAGATCGAGGCCGACCCACCCGCGCCTTATCTCTACGTCTCGCCCGAACGCCAGGCCGCCGCCGATGCCCTGCTGGCCGCCGGTTCGGGACCCATCCTGGCCATGGGCCCGGCCGCCAACTGGTTTGGCAAGACCTGGCCCCTCGATCGCTTCGCCAGCACCGCCAAGCGGCTGATTGCCGACGATGGCCCGCTGGCCGGCGGCCGGCTGGTCATCCTCGGCGGGCCGGAGGACATCCGCTACGTCGACGAACTGCGCCGCTCCCTGCCGCGCGACCAGTGCCTCGACCTGACCGGCCAGCTGGACCTGCTCACCGCCTACGCCCTTCTGAAGCGCGCCCGCCTGTTCATCGGCAACGATTCGGGCCTGATGCACCTGGCCGCCGCCGCCGGCTGCCCGACGGTCGGCCTGTTCGGCCCCTCAGACGACCGCCTCTATGCGCCTTGGGGTCCGCACACCCGCGTCGTCCGGGGACCGCGCAGCTTCGAACAGTTCAAGGAGGTCGACCCCGGCCTCAACCAGACCATCGGCCACATGCTCGACCTGCCGACCGAGGCGGTGATCCTGGCGGCCACGGAATTGTTGGCGGCGACTTCCAATCCTTCTTCCCTTGGGGGAGAAGGTGTCGGCGAAGCCGACGGATGAGGGGTCGCGCCGGCTTCGAGGGATTAGCGTAGCGAAGCGTTCCAACGTCACGCAGCGTTCGACCCCTCATCCGACCCCTTCGGGGCCACCTTCTCCTCCAAGGGGGGAAGGGCACAGTGAGGAACGCCGCCCGATGCCCAACACCTACGATCTGATCGTCCGCGGCGGCGACGTCCTCAACCACTCCGGCCGGGGCCTGGCCGACATCGGGGTGCGGGCCGGCAAGATCGCCGCCATCGGCGACCTCTCCCAGGCCAGCGCCGGCGAGGTCTTCGACGCGACCGGTCTCACCGTCCTGCCGGGCGTCATCGACAGCCAGGTCCACTTCCGCGAACCGGGTCTGGAATGGAAGGAAGACCTCCAGACCGGCGGCCGCGCCGCCGTGCTCGGCGGCGTCACCGCCGTCTTCGAGATGCCCAACACCGAGCCGACGACTACGGACCCGGACGCCCTGGCCGACAAGCTGGCCCGCGCCAAGGGCCGCATGGACTGCGACCACGCCTTCTACATGGGCGGCACCCACGAGAACGCCGCCTTCCTGGGCGAACTGGAGCGGCTGCCCGGCTGCTGCGGGGTCAAGGTCTTCATGGGCGCCAGCACCGGCACCCTTCTGGTCGCCGACGACGAAGGCGTCGAGGCAGTCCTGAAATCCATCAACCGCCGCGCCGCCTTCCACTCTGAGGACGAATATCGCCTGGCCGAACGCCGGCCCCTGGCCCGCACCGGCGACTGGACCAGCCACCCGGAGGTGCGCGACGCCGAGTCCGCCATCCGCTCGACCGAGCGCCTGGTCCGTCTTGCGCGGAAAGTCGGCCGCCGCATCCACGTCCTGCATGTGACCACCAAGGAGGAGGTCGCCTTCCTGGCCCACCACAAGGACGTGGCCTCGGTCGAGTTCACGCCCCAGCACCTGACCCTGCACGCCCCGGAAGCCTACGAACGCCTCAAGGGCCTGGCCCAGATGAACCCGCCGATCCGCAGCAGCGATCACGTCGAGGGCCTGTGGGCCGGCATCGCCAGCGGCGTCGCCGACGTGCTGGGCTCCGACCACGCCCCGCACACGCTGGAGGAAAAGGCCCGGCCCTATCCGGCCTCGCCCTCCGGAATGCCCGGCGTCCAGACCCTGGTCCCGATCATGCTCAACCACGTGGCGCAGGGGCGTCTCAGCCTCGAACGCTTCGTCGACCTGACCAGCCACGGCCCCCAGCGCGTGTTCGGCATCGCCGGCAAGGGCCGCCTGGCCGAGGGCTACGACGCCGACCTGACCGTCGTCGACCTGAAAGCCACCCGCACTCTGCGCCACGCCGACATGGCGACCCGCAGCGGCTGGACCCCCTTCGACGGCATGCAGGTCACCGGCTGGCCGATGGCGACCATCATCCGGGGCCGGGTGGTGATGCGCGAGGACGAGGTAGTGGCCCCGGCGCTGGGCGAACCGGTGCGGTTCCAGGAGACGCTGGGGGCTTAGAACAGGTCGGGGTTCCCACCCAATCCGCTCATCCCGGCGAATGCCGGGACCCATTTCATAGGGCGCCAGCTGTTCCGGGTGAGCGCAGCGCGGCTCGAAAGGTCGCTCGGCGCCCCTCCAGACGCATCGAGATCTACGAAATGGGTCCCGGCATTCGCCGGGATGAGCGGAAAGTTGGGGGCAAAGCTCTGAAACACAGTGCGGCGATCCACGCCAGATCGCTCTGACGTCCTCCTCGGCCGCGGGGCGCCAGCGGTAGCTGCTCAATGCCCTTACTCGGCGGCGGGCTTGATGGTCGCGCGACCTTGCAGGTCAGCCTGCTCCATGTCCCAGTCCGCATGCCGTTCGGCCGCCAGTTCGCGAAAGGACCCCTACCGGGCTTCTCCGCTGTTCAGGCCGAACTCGATGTCTCTCTTCAACCTGGCATGCTTGGCCAAACGTTCATCCAGCATGGCCAAGGCCTCGGCGATTGGCGTCCGCCGACGAGGCAAACTGGCCGGAGGCGACAGCCCGTTCAAGCAGGGCTTCCTGATGAGGGGTCAGTGACGTGCTCATCGGCCAAATGTAGCAGATTTCACCCCGCCGCGCGATTTCCCCGCGCCCCTGTCGAATCCGCGACACCCGCCGCGTCTATGCTATCAGACGCGGGCGTTGCGCCCCGTCGCAGCCCAGCGGGGACTTACGCCCATGCAGTACATGATCCTGATCTACGAACCCGAGTCCGCCTTCGAAGGCGAGGTCGGCGAGCGTCGCCTGACCGACATCGTCGGCAAGCACATGACCCTCGCCGCAGAACTGATCGCCGCCGGCATCCAGAAGAGCGGCGCCGGGCTGCAGCCCGTTCACACCGCCACCACCGTCGTCACCGACGCCGCCGGCGCCCAGTCCCTGCACGATGGTCCATTCGCCGAAACGCATGAGCAGCTCGGCGGCTACTATCTGATCGAGGTCGTCGATCTCGACGCCGCCCTGGCTATCGCCCGGCGGGTGCCGGTCGCGCCCGGCGGCAAGGTCGAGGTCCGGCCGCTGATCGCCTACTAGATGGAGGGACGGCTGATCCAGGCCGCGCGGGGGCGGGTCGTGGCCGCCCTGGCCGCCCGCTTCCGCGACCTCGACCTCGCCGAGGAGGCCTTCGCCGAAGCCGCCGCCAGCGCCGTCGCGGCCTGGCGGCGCGACTTCCCCGACGATCCGCCGGCCTGGCTGTGGCGGACGGCCTATCGCAAGGCGCTCGACGCCACCCGCCGCGCCGCCACCCGCAACAAGGCGCTGCATGACGCCCCCGCGCCCGAGCCCACGCCGGAA
>SDZP01000293.1 GCA_004144935.1 Caulobacteraceae bacterium
CGAGGGCTTCGAGGGCGGCGATGCGCGGCTCGGTCGCCCGCACCTGGTGGGTGGCGTCCAGCCCATGGACGATGACCGGCGCGCCGCTGGCGAAGACCACATGGGCGGCATGGGGATCGGCGAAGATGTTGTACTCGGCCGAGGCGGTGATGTTGCCGCCCTCGGTCCGCGCCCCGCCCATGACCACCACGCGGCGCAGGCGGGCGATGATGGCCGGCTCGAGGATCATGGCCATGGCCAGGTTGGTGAAGGGGCCGGTGACGACCACATCGACCGTGCCGGCCCCGCGTTCCAGCAGCGTGCGGACCAGGAAGTCGACGGCGTGCGGGCCGGGCTCGTCCGCCACCTCGGGCAACGGCAGATCGCCCAGGCCCGACTCGCCGTGGAAATGGCCCGCCTCGACGGGGACCCGCACCATCGGCCGCTGGCAGCCGGCCAGGACGGGCACGTCCTCGCGGCCGGCGATACGCCGGATGGCGCGGGCGTTGCGGGCGGTCAGAGCGGCGGCGACATTGCCGGCCACGGTGGTGACGCCGAGGATATCGAGCTCGGGGCTGGCGAAGGCGAGCAGCAGGGCGACGCCATCGTCGACCCCCGGATCGCAGTCGATGATCAGGGTGGAATGTGACACCCGGCCATTGTCGGCCGGACCGTGGTCCGGCCGCAAGCGTTCTAGATCACGCCGACGTCGCGCAGTTGGTCGAGGAAGCGTCGGGTGTTGCTGTAGTTCTTGGCGGTGAGGCCCTGAATCTCGTACTCGGCGAACACCGCATCGGGAACGACGACGCCGTCCTCGACCCGCTCGATCTTGCCGGCCTTGATCAGCCGCTGCACGTGGCGGCGGGCGGTCTCGTAGGAGACGCCGAGCTCGCGGGCCACGACATAGACGCTGACCGGGCGGCGGGCGTCGTTCGGCGGGATGTCGCTGCTGGACTGGTAGCGGCCATCGGGCCCGTTCAGGTGGCGGGTGTTGGCGTCGGTGACCGCGAGCAGGATCAGCCCGTCGAGAATGTCGCCGCCGCCGAAGGTCTTGACCAGGGTCAGGCCCTGCAGGAACCAGCGGGCGCCCAGGCGGGCGACGAGGCGCTTCTGGTCGATGCTCGACTCGGTGTTGGCGGCGGCCAGGAAGTTAGGTGTCTTGAGTGCTGTCTGAGGCATGGATGGCGTCCCCCCCGGGCGCATGAGGTCTGTGACAGGGAAAAGCTACTCTGGGGTAAACTGCACCATTCTGAGGATAGGTCCAGCGTTCTGACGACCCAAAACGAGGAAACGACAAGATGTCGCGCGCAGGCGGTCTCATCGGCGGTGGCAGGACGCGCCGCGCACGCGCGCGGATTTCGGGGTTTGCGCTTTACGGCGGCACCCGAACAGGCAACGTTCACCCTCCGATCCGGTAGGAATAACCATGCTCAAGTCCCTCGCCGTCCGCGTGCTGATCGCCCTGGTGATGGGGCTGCTGATCGGGGCAGCCTTGCAGCTCTGGGCCCCGCAAGGCGTGCAGGACGGGATGACCATCGTAGAGGCGCTGGGCACGCTGTGGCTCAACGCCCTGCGAATGACCATCGTGCCGCTGGTCTTCACCCTGCTGGTGCTGGGCATCGCCTCGGTCGCCGACGCCGCCGCCACCGGCAGGCTTGCGGCCCGCTCCATCCTGCTGTTCGCCATCTTCCTGGCGGCCTTCGCCACGTACAGCGTACTGATGACGCAAGGCTGGCTGGCCCTGTGGCCCATCGACGAGGCGGCCGGGGCGGCGCTGCGGGCCAGCGCCCAGGCGCCGGACGCGGCGGCGGCCAAGGCCTCGACCATCGCCGACTTCCTCAAGGGCCTCGCCCCCTCCAATGTGCTGAAGGCCGCGGTCGAGGACGCCATCCTGCCGCTGGTGGTGTTCGGGGTGTTCTTCGGCTTCGCGGCCAGCCGCCTGCCGGACGACCTCAAGACGGCGTTGCTGACCGTGTTCCGGGCCATCGCCGAGACCATGCTGACGGTGGTGCGCTGGGTGCTGTGGGCGGCGCCGGTGGGGGTGTTCGCCCTGTCGCTGAGCGTCGGGCTGCGCACCGGCATCGCCAGCGCCGCCACCCTGTTGCAGTACGTCGTCATCGTCTCGACCATCACCGCCAGCATCACCCTGATCATGTTCGTCGTCGTCGCCCTCAGCCGGGCGGCGAAGTTCGGCGAGTTCCTGCGGGCCTCGGGGCCGGTGCTGGCTGTCGCCTTTTCCACCCAGTCGTCGCTGGCCAGCCTGCCGCTGATGATCGAGCGGACCCGCGACAACCTGGGCGTTCCCGACCGCATCACCGGCCTGGTCCTGCCCCTGGCCGTGGCGGTGTTCCGCGCCACCAGCCCGGTGGCCAACCTGGCGGCCGCCCTGTTCGTGGCGCACCTCTACGGCGTGCAGCCCGGTTTGCCGCAGATCTTCGCGGCGGTGCTGGTCTCGTTCGCCGTGGCGGTCGGCTCGGTCGGCCTGCCCGGCCAGATCAGCTTCTTCGCCAGCGTCGCGCCGATCTGCATCGCCCTGGGAGCGCCGATCGACCTGCTGCCTATCCTGCTGGCCGTCGAGGTGGTGCCGGACATCTTCCGGACGCTGGGCAATGTGTCGGCCGACATGGGGGTGACGACGATGCTGGCGAAGGGGGAGCGGGAGGTTGAGGTTGAGGCGCCGGTCGAGCCTTAGCCCCCTCCCCTCCGCTCATCCCGGCGAAGGCCGTCATACAGCTTACCAATCCCTTCTTGCCGTCCAACCCGAGACGCCAGCGGCCTTCGAACTGGATCCCGGCCTTCGCCGGGATGAGCGGTAGGTGGGGTCAGGTCGGAAAGGCCGGCGCCGCGACGCTGTCGTCCTTCTGCGCCGCCTTGGCGCGCTTGAAGCCCTCGCGGGACCGCAGGCGCTCCCAGTAGGCGGCCACCGCCGGTGGGAACTTGTCGTCGATCTTCAGGCTGCGGGCCAGCAGCAGGGCGTAGCCGACGGAGATGTCGGCGGCCGTGAAGCGGCCGGCGCAGAGCCAGTCGCGGCCGTCGGCCAGGGCCCGGTCCACGGCCTTCAGCCGGGCGAAGAACCAGCGCTCGTAGTCGTCGGCGGCGGCCTCGGCCCGACCCGGTTCGAAGACGCGGTAGCGCAGCACCAGGGTCTGGGGGAAGGTCAGGGTCGCCTCGCCCAGATGCAGCCAGTTCAGCCAGGCGCCGTAGTCGGCCTCACCGGGCTGGATCGACAGGGGCGTGGGGCCATCGCGGGTGGCCAAGTACTGGGCGATGGCGGCCGACTCGCTCATCCGGGTCTCGCCATCGACCAGGAAGGGGATGGTGCCGAGCGGATTGACCTCAAGGTATTCCGGCTGGCGCATGCGTGGCGGGAAGGGCAGCAGCTTCAGCTCATAGGGCAGGCCGAGCTCCTCCAGCGCCCAGAGGGCGCGGAACGAGCGGGCGTCCTGGCAGTGCCACAGCTGGATCATCAGGTCGCTCCAAGGCCGCCGACCGGGGCGCTGTTGAAGCGGATGTTGCCCCGCTCGATGCCCTGCTGCACCACCGAAAGGCCGCCCGAGCGGATCATCCATTCGAGGCGGTGGTCGCGGTACTGGCGCTTGAACAGGCCGGCCTCGACGATCTGGGCGACGCCGGACATGGCGGCGGCCATCTCGCGGGCCTGGCCGATGGCGGTGGCCACCGAAGGGCGGGCGGCGGCGCGGGAGAACCAGGCCGACAGCTTGCCGGTGGGCGGGAAGCCAAAGCCGATGGCCCCGGCCACGAAGGGCGCGACGCAGAGGTCGCCCCAGCCGAAGGCGTCGCCGTTGAACCATTCGCGCTCGCCCAGCTGGTCCTCCAGCCAGGCGTGCAGCTGGGCCAGTTCCTCGCCGGCCTTCGCCTGCATGGCCGTAGCCTGGTCGCCGGTGGCGCGCTTGAAGTTGGCGATCTCCGACAGGCCCCAGGTGATGGCCTCGTAGTGGGTGTCGACCAGCTCCTCGATCATGCGGACGCGGGCGCGGTCGGCGGCGGAGGCCGGCAGCAGCGGCGGGTTGGGGAAGCGGTCCTCGATGAACTCCAGGATGATGGTGGAATCGAAGATGGCCTGGCCCTCGACGTAGAGCACCGGCACCTCGCCGCGCGGATTGGCGCGGGCGAAGGCGTCGGAGACCTGGCCCGAGCCGATGGCGCCGGGGATCTTGGCCTCGAAGGGGACGCCCTTCTCGCTGAGGGCGATCTTGACCTTCTGGGCGTAGGGCGAGAGCGGGTGCTCGAGGATCTCGATGGGCGGGTGGGTCATGGCGGCGTTTCCCTGTTTTGAGGCAGGCTCGCGTGGCTTCCCTCGGGGGCGTCAACAGGCGGCTATCGAAGCGGGACGATTATAGCATGCCGGCCGGGCGCCTACGGAGCCACAGGCGATTCCGAGGGCCGGGGCCCAAGCCGTGGAATCGTTGGCGTTTACGTCGCGCCGGAGGCTGTGGCCGTGGGCGGGCGTTTCTGGCGCTCTAGTGCAGCTTCAGCCGGCCCGAAACCCGCTCCTGCAGCAGCCGGGCCAGGGCCAGGACG
>SDZP01000294.1 GCA_004144935.1 Caulobacteraceae bacterium
ACCATCGTCTCGACGCCGAAGGGCGTGACGGTTGCCCGTCACGCCCCCCGCTGATCTCCCCCCGGAGAGGGAAGAGGAACCTACCAAAGTCTAGTGGTAGGCCCGCTCCCCGTGCTCGGCGATGTCCAGGCCGTCTTCTTCGGTCTCCGCGCTGACGCGGATGCCGAAGATCAGCTTGATCACGAAGAAGACGATGGTCGAGGCGATCGCAGACCAGGCCACCGCGACCAGCACGGCTTTGACTTGGGCCAGGACCTGCGTGCCCATGTTGTATTCGGCCGCGGCCGCCTTGGTGAAGTCCACCAGGCCGGCGCCGCCGAAGGCGGGGTTGACCAGGATGCCGGTGGCGATGGCCCCGACGATGCCGCCGACGGCGTGGATGCCGAAGGCGTCCAGGCTGTCGTCATACTTCAGCGCGTTCTTCACGACCGAGCAGAAGAAGACGCAGACCGGGGAGACGACGAGACCCAGGATGATCGAGCCCAGCGGACCGGCGAAGCCGGCGGCCGGGGTGATCGCCACCAGGCCGGCGACGATGCCCGACGCCAGGCCGAGGCCCGAAGCCTTGCCGCGCGTCACCTGCTCGACGATCAGCCAGCTGACACCGGCGGCGGCGGTGGCCACCAGGGTGTTGATCAGGGCCAGACCGGCGTAGCCGTTGGCTTCCAGGTTGGAGCCGGCGTTGAAGCCGAACCAGCCGACCCACAGAAGGCCCGCGCCGACCATGGTCAGGGTGAGGCTGTGCGGCTGCATCGGCTCCTTCTGGTAGCCCGTGCGCTTGCCGAGGATCAGGCAGCCCATCAGGGCGGCCACACCGGCGTTGATGTGAACCACGGTGCCGCCGGCGAAGTCGAGCGCGCCCCAGGCCCAGAGCAGGCCGGCGCCGTCGGTCAGGGCCGCCGGATCCATGCCGAAGGCGCTGGTCGCGCCCGCCCACCACCAGACCATGTGGGCCATCGGGTAGTAGCTGAGCAGCGGCCAGAGGACGGCGAACACGACCACGGCCATGAACTTCATCCGCTCGGCGACGCCGCCGAGCACCAGGGCGGCGGTGATGGCCGCGAAGGTCGCCTGGAAGGCCACGAAGATCAGTTCGGGGATGACCACGCCCTTGGAGAAGGTCTCCACATTGGTGAAGGTCCCGTCCTTGGCGAAGATCGCCCCCTGCAGGCCCACCTTGCTCAGGCCGCCGACGAAGTCGTCGAGCCCGCCGCCGTTGGTGAAGGCCAGGCTGTAGCCCCAGCCGACCCAGCAGAGGATGCCGATGCAGGCCACTGTGGTCACCTGGACCAGCATGGAAAGCATGTTCTTGGAGCGCACCAGGCCGCCGTAGAACAGCGCCAGGCCCGGCACGATCATCAGCAGCACCAGGACCATGGACACCATCATCCAGGTGGTGTCGCCCTTGTCGGGGGTCGGGGCGGCGGGCGCTTCCTCGGCGGCGGCCGGAGCCGCGACTTCCGGGGCCGGCGCCGGCGCCGCGGCGGCCGGGGCCGTCTCGGCGGCGACCGGAGCGGCCTCCTGGGCGAAGGCGGGGGCGGCCATGGGCGCCCCGGCGATGGCGGCGGCGAGCATGAGCCCCGCCAACCTGCCGAATTTGAGTGATTTCATTGCTCTATCCCCTTGTTCTTTGATCACAGCGCCGCGGCGCCGGACTCGCCCGTGCGGATCCGCACCGCGTCTTCGAGGCTGAGGACGAAGATCTTGCCGTCCCCGATCTTGCCGGTGGCGGCGGCGGCCTTGATGGCCTCCACGGCCTTGCCGGCGGCGCTGTCGTCGACGGCCACCTCGACCTTCACCTTCGGCACGAAGTTCACCTGGTACTCGGCGCCCCGGTAGATTTCGGTCTGGCCCTTCTGGCGGCCGTAGCCCTTCACTTCGGAGACGGTCATCCCCTCGACGCCAGCCGCGACCAGGGCTTCACGCACCTCGTCCAGCTTGAAGGGTTTGACCACCGCTATGATCAGTTTCATCCGCCTTGTCCGCCCGCCGGTTAAGGACGCGCGCCCCTCTGTTTCTTGTGCAAAGGCGACCGGCATCGGGGCGTTTGCAGCCTCGTTTCCAGTCGCGGGGCCAGCTAGCCGGATGGATCGTCCGGGCCGGGCGCGCGCCGTTAGGGAATCGGCAAGAAAGCGGCGGGCCGCCTCCTGGTTAAGCAGGCAGGGTCTCAAGGCGCCTCAAAACAAGGCGCCCCTTAGAGCGCCGTCGCGGTCTAGTCTGGGCGCTTCGAAACGGAGAAAATCATGTCCTCGATCCTGATGGCGCGGCTGGCGCCCATCGGTCTTCTGATCGCCTCGAACGTCTTCATGACCTTCGCCTGGTACGGCCATCTCAAGCACAAGGGCGTCGCGCTCTGGCTGGTCATCCTGACCAGCTGGCTCATCGCCCTGCCTGAATATGCTCTGGCGGTGCCGGCCAATCGCATCGGCTCGGCGGTGTGGTCGACGGCCCAGCTGAAGACCATGCAGGAGGTCATCACCCTGGTCGTCTTCGTCGCCTTTTCGACCTTCTGGCTGAACGAACCGCTGCGCTGGCAGACCCTCGTCGGCTTCGGCCTGATCGCCATGGGCGCGGCCTTCGTCTTCCTGGGTGGGTCGGGGAGCTGACATCACGAACGCGTGAACTCGGCAACGGACTCCCCGGCGCAAACGCTGTTTCGCCGACCGGGGGGTCACCGGTCCAGCCTTCGGGATGGACCAAACCGTCGAGGAAGCCATGCGCGCCACCCCCATTCTGAAGACCACCGTCTCCCTCGCAGCCATCGCCTTCGCCGCCGCCATCGGCGGGTCCGCCCTGGCCCAGAGCCAGCCGAGCGACGACCAGTCGATGCCCTCCTCGGAAGAAGAGATGATGCAGGACGACGCGGCCGTCGACGCCGCCGGTCCCTCCACCTACGCCTCCGACATCGCCGCCGACGCGGCCCGGCCCGCCGCTATCCCGGTCGGCTCGCCGACCCCGGTCGAGCAGGCCCATCTGCTGAAGGCCGGCGACCCCAGTGTCATCTCCAACGCCCCGGTCGCCGATACGCCGGCCACCCGCCGCGCCTACGGCGGTCCCGACTCCAACGGCGGCAAGCAGACCCGCCCGGTCGGCAACTGAGCCCTTCTGTGAACGGGCCGGCTGCTCCGGCCCCCTTTCCCCAGTCCCAAGGATAGCGTCATGAAGCCCTACATTCTCTTTGCCGCCGCCGCCCTGGCCGCCACCCTGATGGCCGCGCAGGCCACCGCCCAGACCCCCGAGCCCGCGGCCCCGAGCACCTCGACCGAGAAACAGTCGATCGAGGACAAGAACTCCGACATGCGAACGGCCCAGGACCAGCAGGCCAACACCATGTCCGCCCCGGCCATGGCTCCGTCCTACGACGCGGCCTCCACGGTCGCCGCCGCCACCGCCGAGCCCGCCGTGGTCACCAACGGCCCGGTGCTCGACACCGCCGAGAACCGCGCCAAATACCCGCCCGCCTCGCGGGCCGGCAAGCGGACCGCCGCGCGCGGCAACTAGCCTGCTTCCCCGACTGCCCGGCGCGGCGGACGGCCTCTCGATCGGCCGCCCGCCCGCCGTCTGACGCCCGCAGATTGCCGGGCGTTGTTTCCTCCCCAGCCCTCCGAAAGGACAGCTTATGACCAGATTCAACCTGCTGACCGCCGCCGCCACCGTCGCCCTGATGGCCGGCGGCGCCGCCTTTGCCCAGACCGCGACCCCGGCCCCGGCCGCCGCGCCGAAACCGGCCGCCCAGCCGGCGACGCCGCCCGCCGCAACGCCGCCGGCCGCCGCCACGCCGCCTGCCGCGACCCCGCCGGCCGCCGCGGCTCCGGCGACGCCCGCCGCTCCCGCAGCCGGCGCCCCCACGGCCGGCGCCCTCGTCGCCAAGGGTGACATCGTCGACACCCTGAAGGCCTCGGGCAAGTTCACCGTGCTGTTGCGCGGGCTGGACGCCACCAACCTGACCACCCTCCTGAAGACCAACAAGAACCTGACCCTGTTCGCCCCCACCGACGCGGCCTTCGCGGCCCTGCCGGACGGCGAGTTGGCCCGGCTGGAAGCCAATCCGACCGAGCTGCAGAAGGTGCTGACCTACCACCTGATCAACGCCAGCGTGGACAGCTCCAAGGTCAAGGGCGCCAAGGGGGCCATCGCCACCGTGGCCGGTCCGCAGATCACCCTGGACGGCAGCGGCGCGGCCATCATGGCCGGTGACGCCACCATCACCCAGGCCGACGTCAAGGCCACCAACGGCATCGTCCATGTGATCGACAAGGTGCTGATGCCGACCGGCACGCCGGTGGCCGCCAACATGACCACCGACACCCCGCAGGGCCGGATCATCCGGGCCAGCTGGCAGGAACCGGCCCAGCCGACCGAGCCGATGGAACAGCCGGCCACCGAGGCCGAGGATCCGGCCATGCCGGCCGAGCCGGCGCCCGCCGCCCCGGCCGTCAGCCCGGAGATGCCGGCCACCCCGGCCACGCCCGCGACAGCGGCGGGTACTTGGCGCGGTTCTCGGCCGTGTCGAGCAC
>SDZP01000295.1 GCA_004144935.1 Caulobacteraceae bacterium
TTCTTGCCCTGCGGGTTCTCGGCCCCGTCCAGGGTGATGAAGCTGGGGCAGAAGCCGTCGACGCAGGAATAGTCCTGGTTACAGGTCGACTGGTTGATCGCCCGCTTGCGGCCGAACTCGGTGTTCTTGGGCTCGACCGAGACGCAGTTGGACTTCTTGGAGCAGTCGCCGCAGCCCTCGCAGACCAGCGGGTTGATGAACACCCGGGTCGTCGCCTTGGGCATCAGGCCGCGCTTGCGGCGACGGCGTTTCTCGGTGGCGCAGGTCTGGTCGTAGAGCAGGACGGTGACGCCGGGCGTGTCGCGCAGCATCTCCTGGACCTTGGTCAGCTCCTTGCGCGGGAAGACCTCGACGTTGGGGGCCAGATCGGTGACGCCCTCGTAGCGCTCCAGGTCATCGACCACGACAACGGTCTTGGTGACTCCCTCAGCGGCCAGCTGGCGGGTGATCTGAGCAGGGGTGAAGCCGCTCTCGGCGGTCTGGCCGCCGGTCATGGCCACCGCGTCGTTGAACAGCAGCTTGTAGGTGATGTTGGCCTTGGCGGCGATCGCGCCGCGGATCGCCAGCGAGCCGGAGTGGTTGTAGGTGCCGTCGCCGAGGTTCTGGAAGACGTGCTTCTCCGTGGTGAACGGCGAGGCCCCCACCCAAGTCAGCCCCTCGCCGCCCATGTGGGTGTTGAGGTCGGTCATCGGGTCGTTGAAGCCGGCCATGTAGTGGCAGCCGATGCCGGCCAGGGCCCGGCTGCCGTCCGGCACCCGGGTCGAGGTGTTGTGCGGGCAGCCCGAGCAGAAGAAGGGCTTGCGCTGCTGGTCGCTGGCCAGGCTGATGGCGGCGACGCCGGCGGCCGAGACGCGGTCGAGGTAGGCGGATGCCCGCTCCCGGGCCGGGCCCGGCGGCAGGCGGCTGTAGAGGTCGAGCGCGATGGCGGCGACGGTCAGGCTGCCGGTGTCCTCCATCAGGCGGTCGCCCTGCTCGTTGAACTTGCCGATGACGGTCGGCCGGGCGTGGGCCGGCAGGTCGTAGAGGGCGGCGCGGGCCTGGGGCTCGATCAGGGCCCTCTTGTGCTCGATGACCATCAGGGTCTCGAGGCCGGCGGCGAAGGCGCGCAGGCCCTGCGGCTCCAGCGGCCAGGGCATGCCGACCTTGTAGATCGAGATCCCCATACTGGCGGCTTCGTCCAGGGTGATGTCCATCGCCTGGAAGGCTTCCAGCACGTCCTTGTAGGCCTGGCCCTGGCAGACGATGCCGAGGCGCGGCTGGCGGGCGGCCAGCACCACCCTGTCGATGTTGTTGGCGCGGGCGAAGGCCAGGGCGGCCGGGAGCTTGTGATTGCGGAGCCGGGTCTCCTTCTCCAGCGGCTGGTCCTTGGTGCGGATGTGGAGGCCGCCCGGCGGCATCGGGAATTCGGGATAGACGTGGTGGTGGCGGTCGAGGCTGACGTCGATGGTGACGCCGCTGTCCATGGTGTCGGCGAGCGCGATCATGCCGACCCAGAGGCCGCTGAAGCGCGACATGGAAATGCCGAGCAGGCCGTAGTCGAGCACCTCCTGCACGTCGGCCGGCGACAGCACCGGCATCTCGAAGTCCTGGAAGGCGAACTCCGACTGGCTGGGCAGGGTCGAGGACTTGCAGTTGTGGTCGTCGCCGGCGATGGCCAGGACGCCGCCCTTGGGCATGACGCCGGCGAAGTTGGCGTGCTTGAAGACATCG
This sequence comes from Caulobacteraceae bacterium, assembly GCA_004144935.1. Taxonomy (GTDB): domain Bacteria; phylum Pseudomonadota; class Alphaproteobacteria; order Caulobacterales; family Caulobacteraceae; genus Caulobacter. The sequence goes on from SDZP01000295.1 coordinate 1,711, forward strand.
CCCGTCCGGTCGACGCCGGGCGCCTTGCCGTACCACAGGCCATAGACGCCATCGAACCTGGCGCCGGGGAAGAGGTTGGCCTGCTGGCTGCCCCAGACGGCGGTGGCCGCGAGGTCCTCGTTGAGGCCTTCCTGGAAGACCACTTCATGGGCGGTGAGCAGCTTGCGCGACCGCGCGGCCTGCTGGTCGAGGCCGCCGAGCGGGCTGCCGCGATAGCCCGAAACATAGCCCGCGGTGTTCAGTCCATCGCGTAGATCGAGGCGCCGACGGTCGAGCATGACCCGGATCAGCGCCTGCACGCCGGTGATGTAGGCACGACCGTCTTCTAGAAGATATTTGTCGTCCAACGTCACTTCTGAGTGGCGCATTGAAAAATCTTTCCTGCGGGAAGGGTCAGTCGGCTTGCAAGATCATATAAGTCCGGAGAAAATGTTTGCCAAAGCCATGCCCGTACTGGGGCGTGAGTCGGCATGATCGAGGCCGTTTTCGGCCTTCCAGGGGGAACAATAGTTTGTCTGAGCCTCTCGACGCAGTTGACGCAAAGATTCTCGATCTCATCCAGCACGACGCGGGCCTGTCGGTGGCCGAGATCGCCGAGCGCGTCGGCCTGTCGTCGAGCCCCTGCTGGCGGCGCATCAAGCGGCTGGAGGACGCCGGCGTCATCCAGCGCCGGGTGACCATCCTCGACCGCGAACTGCTGGGCCTGGCCTTCGAGGTGTACTGCACCGTCAAGCTCTCCCTTCCGACAAAGGAAAACCTTGAACGCTTCGAAAGCTCCGTCCTGAAGTGGCCGGAGGTGGTGCAATGCGCCACGGTGACCGGCGCGGCGGACTACGAAATGCGCATCGTCACCCGCGACATGCACGCCTTCGACGACTTCCTGCGCGACAAGATCCTGTCGCTGGGGCTGGTCTCCAACATCGAAAGCCGCATCGTCATCCGCGGCGTCAAGAACAGCACCGCCGTGCCGCTGGGCCTGGTCAGTCCGTATGTGAGCCCGCACGGGTAGCTGCTGACCTTCCCGCCATTCGATTGAACCGGCCGGGCCGCCGGGGGTTTCCGCTTGCAGGAGACCGCCGATGCTGAAGAACCTGCCGTCCATTCTCGGCCACGCCCTGCAGGGGGTGCGCCCCGGCCTTGAGAAGGTGCTGTACAACGACCCGGCCCTCAAGGACCTGCCCGAGAGCCTGACCCTCACCAGCCCGGCGTTCGACGCCCCGACCCTGCCGCAGCGGTTCACTGAGGACGGCGAGGGCCTGTCGCCGCCGTTCGCCTGGACGGGCGTGCCGGCCGGCGCCGTCTCCCTGCTGCTGGTCATCGAGGACGCCGACAGCCCGACGCTCAATCCGCTGGTCCACGCCATCGTCTACGACCTACCGCCGACCGACGGGCAGCTGAAGGAAGGCGCCATCGCCACCCTCGACGACGAGGAGCATCCGCCGACCGGCCTCAACAGCTTCCTGGGCAGCGGCTACCTGCCGCCCGATCCGCCGCCGGGACACGGGCCGCACCGCTATGTCGCCCAGATCTACGCCCTCGATGCCGCCAGTGGCCTCACGGACTCGCCCGGCCGGCCGGCGATCAGGACGCTGCTGCACGAGCATGCCATCGCCCGCGGGATGATCTGCGCCACCTACGTACGCCACTAACCCCAAGGTTCGGGTTGCGCCGGCCGCCGGCCTGCGCAAGGTGTCCGCCTGAACGGAGGACATCATGATCGAACTCGTCATCGACCAGCGGCGCAAGGACCTCGGCGGCTTCGAGGTCGGGCGCGTGCTTCCCTATGCGCCCCACCGGATGGTCGGGCCGTTCGTCTTCTTCGACCACATGGGCCCCGCCGACTTCCAGCCGGGCTTTCCGCGCACCGTCGACGTGCGGCCGCATCCTCACATCGGCCTCTCGACCCTCAGCTACCTGTTCGACGGGGCGATGACCCACCGCGACAGCGTCGGCAGCGAGATCGTCGTGCGACCGGGCGAGGTCAACTGGATGACCGCCGGCAGCGGCATCACCCATTCCGAACGCTTCGAGGACCTGCGCACCCACGGCGGCCGGATGGACGGCATCCAGACCTGGCTGGCGCTGCCCGTCGAGTCGGAGGAGGTCGCCCCGGCCTTCAGCCACCACGAGGGCAATGACGAACTGCCCTTCTATGAAGGCGGCGGCATGAGCGCCCGCCTGGTGGCCGGCAAGGCCTTCGGAGCGGAGGCCAGGGTGCCGGTCTTCTCGCCCCTGTTCTACGTCCACTGGGAGCTGGCGGCCGGCGCCGTCGCCGCCCTGCCGGCCGAGTATCCCGAGCGCGCCGCCTATGTCGCCAAAGGCTCGGTGGAGATCGGCGGGCGGACCATCGGGACCGGCCAGATGGCCGTCTTCGCCCCCGGCGACACCATCAGCTTCACGGCCCTGGAGCCGAGCACCGTCATGCTGCTGGGCGGCGAGCCTGTCGGGCCGCGCTTCCTCGACTGGAACTTCGTCTCCTCCAGCAAGGAGCGGATCGAGCAGGCCAAGGAAGACTGGAAATCCGGTCGCTTCGCCAAGGTGCCTGACGAGACCGAGTTCATTCCGCTTCCGGAGAAGTAACCCTGCCCCATTCCTGGATACCCCGCATGCTTTGACAGATGGCCCGCGCATGCGACACTGGTTCGGCAATGGTTTGATCCGGGAGGACTTAGAATGGTGGTGCGTGCAGGGCGTGAATTTCTCGCCATTCCCGGCCCGACGACGATGCCGGACGAGGTGCTGCGGGCCATGCACCGCGGCGCCGTCGACATTTACGCCGACGCCCTGCCGAAACTGACCGCCAG
>SDZP01000296.1 GCA_004144935.1 Caulobacteraceae bacterium
GTCAGGCGCGCACCACGGTGATCTCGCCGCCGGGGCCGGCGTCGAGATCACCGTGGTGCGCGCCTGACCGCCCACTCGGCCAGGCTCGGTCCCATGCAGCCGGTCACCACCTGGCGGCTGGAAGACGGCGTCCTCGTCGAACAGCGCGGCAAGCGCGAGCGCCGGGTGGCGCTGAACACCGTGCGGCGGCTGCACCTGACCCCGGCGCGGGGGCGGCTGGCGGCGGGGGCCATCCTTGGGCTGCCGCGCGGCCAGCTGGGCATCTATTCGGGCCAGGCCCTGTCGCTGAAGCGGGCGGAGACGCCGGAAAGCTTCGTCCCCTTCGTCACGGCCCTGGCCCGGGCGGTGGCGGCGGCCAGCCCGACAGCGCGGTTCACCGTGCCGGCGATGGCGACGCAGGGAACGGTGATCGGGGCCGTGGCCCTGCTGGGCGGCGGGGCTCTGGCGGTCGGCGGGTTCGCGGCCCTGGCCGGTCAGACCGACATCGGCCTGGCGCTCGCCTCGCGCATGGCCTTCGTCGCCATCCTCGCCCTGGCCCTGCTGCCGTGGCTGGATCGACAGACGGGGCGGTTCGATCCGCAGTCCATCCCGACCGGTCTGCTGGGCGGGTGACAGGGTATTAATTTGCGGAACGGGCCCGGGGTCCCAACATTAAGCCCATGCGCCACTTCCGGCGCCGGAGCACAGAAATCCCAAGATGACCGAGACTACTGCCGTTGCGCGCCCGCACGAAGATCGGGTCATGCCGGCCGTGATCTATGGCCTGTACCTGTTCGGCGCCTTCTCCGCCCTGCTCACCGTCTTCATCGGCCTGATTCTCGCCTACGCCCAGCGCGGCTCGGCGGGGCCGAGGATGGAGACGCACTACACCTTCCTGATCCGCACCTTCTGGCTGACCATCTGGTGGGTGGTGATCGGGGCCGGCCTGACCCTGATCGGCGGCATCCTCTCGCTGGTGCTGGTCGGCCTGCCTCTGCTGGGCGTCGGTCTGCTGATCCTCAGCCTGTTCGGCCTGTGGTTCATCGCCCGCTGCTGCCTCGGGGCCTTCTACCTGGCCAAGGACGAGGCCTATCCCCGGCCGATGAGCTGGCTGTTTTAAGAGCAGTTTGACCGCCCGGCGCCCGCCGGGCGGTCGCTGCCGTTAACGAAGTTCCCCCGCCAGTTGTGGGGTTTTGACGCCGGCTTGATTGCACATCCCTGTTCGCTTCCTATCGGGGACGGGGAGTGTCGATCATGGCCGCAAGGCTCATCGGACTGGTGCTGGGGCTGCTGATCGCCGCCGCCGGCTGGATCGTGGTCAGGCCGCTGGTCGGCGATATCGGCCCCGCCGTGCCCGGACTCGACCTGGGCGACTTCGAGGGCCTGCGGGCCCTGATCGGCTGGGGCGCGCTTGCGCTCGGCGGGCTGGCCGTGGTCGTCAACCTCTGGCCCACCCGGGGCGGCGGCCGGTCGCGGTCCGCAAGCCAGGGCCGCCAGATCATCTTCGCCGACGATCCGCCGGTCGCCACGCCGGTCGCGGCGCCCGTGGCCATGCCCGCGCCGGCGCCAAGGCCCGCCCCCGCCCCGGTGGCGCTGGCGCCCGCCAATGCGGCCGTGGCTCAGCCGGTGCGGCGCGACCTGCCGCCGGTGGCGCCCGGCCCCGATCCGCAAGGCCCGCCGCAGGAAACCTTCGGCCAGCTGCGCGCGGCCCTGAAGGTCAAGGCCCGGGAGGAGAAATGGGACGAGGCGGCCGAGATGCTCAGGCGGCTGCCGAAGCTGGCCCTGACCCACCAGGACCGCATGGTCGCCGCCCAGGACCTGGGCGACTTCTGCCGAAGCCAGGGCCGGATCGATGACGCCGCCGAGGCCTATGGCCATGCGCTGTCCTACGCCCGGCTGCTGCACGACATCGAGCCGGCCGATCCGGTCGCCGCCGCCGACCTGGCCGGGGCGCTGATCAATGTCGGCGACATGGCGGCCGACGAGGGCCGAATCGATGCGGCGCTGGGCGCCTATGAGGACGCGGTGGCCCTGCGTCGGCGGCTGATCGCCGACCACGGCGCCCGCCGCCTGGACCGCCGGGCGCTCAGCATCGCCCTCGAAAGGCTGGCCGACGCCCGCGAGGATCGGGGCCATCGGGTCCGGGCGCTGGACCTCTACCGCGAGAGCGTCGAACTGGCCGGCGCCCTGGCGGCGGAGGACCCGCAACGCTATGGCGCCGAACTGCAGGGCGCCCGCACCCGGCTGAGCGAGCTGGAAGCCCGCCTGAGCGTCTAGGCCAGCGCCGGCACCTGTCCGCGCACCAGCCGGGCGTAGTCGTCCATCAGCGTCAGGGAGATGGTCCCGGGGGTAAAGCGGAACTCGCCGACCTCGGCCACCGGCGTCACCTCGGCGGCGGTGCCGGTGATGAACAGCTCGCTGAACGTGCCCAGTTCCTCGAACGGGATGTGGCGCTCGACGATCTCGTAGCCCCGCTCCCGGGCCAGCTTCATCACCGTCTGGCGGGTGATGCCGTTCAGGAAGGCGTCCGGAGTCGGGGTGTGGATGACCCCGTCGCGCACCAGGAAGACGTTGGCGCCCGTCGCCTCGGCGATATAGCCCCGGTAGTCCTGCATCAGCGCGTCGGCGTAGCCGTCGCGTTCGGCGGCGTGCTTGGAGATGGTGCAGATCATGTAGAGGCCGGCCGCCTTGGCGTCGGTCGGGGCGGTCTTCGGGTCGGGCCGGCGGTAGAGGGCGTGGGCCAGGCGGATGCCCTTCTTCTTCTCTTCCGGGTCGAAATAGCTCGGCCAGTCCCAGACGGCGATGGCGAGGTGGATCCTGGTCTGCTGGGCCGAGACGCCGATCATCTCGCTGCCGCGCCAGGCGATCGGGCGGATGTAGCAGTCGGTCAGGCCGTTCTTCTGGCAGGTCTGCTTGCAGGCCTCGTCGATCTCCGCCACCGTGTAGGGGATCTTGAAGTCGAGTATTTCGGCCGAGCGGTGCAGCCGCTCGGTATGAGCCGTCAGTTCGAAGATTTCGCCGTTGTACATCCGCTCACCCTCGAACACCGAGGAGGCGTAATGGAGCCCATGGGTCAGTACGTGCACCTTCGCATCGCGCCAGGGCACGAATTGCCCGTCCAGCCAAATAAAGCCGTCACGATCATCGAAGGGAACCAGGGACATCGGGGTCATTTCTCCTTTGCGAAGTCAGCTTATCCCAGACCGCGCCAGGGGGTCCAAGTCAAACCGGTGTGCCCCATAGCATGAATACGTTTGCCGATCCCCGCCTGATCCTCAGCGAATCTGAGCTCGATCTGGGCCTGGAGCTGGTCCTGCTCGCCGAGACGGCCATCTGGAACGCGGTCGACGCGGCCCTGGAGTCCGAACCCAGGGGTCTGGGCCGTTCCCACTGGCGCGCCGCCTTCCTCATTCGAAGGAGACCCGGTGTGGGTGTGAAGGAGATCGCCCGCCTGACCGCCCTGACCAAACAGGCCGCCAGCCGCACCCTGGCCGACCTGGAAGCCCACGGCCTGTCGGAAAAAGTCCCGGGGGAGCTGGACGCGCGGCGGCGCCCGGCCCGGCTGACGGCGGCCGGCCTGGCCTTCGAGGCGCGGGTGGGCGAGCGGCTGCGCGGCCTGATCGCCATGGCCTATCGCGATGGGGGCCTTGACGGAGTGGCCGCCGGGCGGCGCATTCTCGCCTCCCTGGCGGGTCCCCGCCTGACGGCGCGGCGAGAGGAACCATGAGCGACAGACATCTGCTGGTCGTCGACGACGACGACCGCATCCGTGATCTGCTCCGTCAGTTCCTGACCCGCGCCGGCTTCCGCGTCACCGTGGCGGCCGAGGCGGCGGCAGCCGGACGGCTGCTCGACACCCTCGATTTCGACCTGGTCATCCTCGACGTGATGATGCCGGGCGAGGACGGCATGAGCTTCGCCCGGCGGTTGCGCGAGACGCCGGGGCCGGCCGGCAAGGCGCCGATCCTGATGCTTACCGCCCGTTCCGAGACCGCCGATCGCATCGAGGGCCTGACCGCGGGCGTCGACGACTACCTGGCCAAGCCGTTCGAGCCGCAGGAACTGCTGCTGCGCATCGAGGCCATCCTGCGCCGCGCCGGCCCGCGTCCGAGCGACGATGCGCCGGTGTCGCTCGGCCGCTGCCAGTTCGATCCGGTGCGCGGCGAGTTGACGAGAGACGGGGCCCTGGTGCGGCTGACCGAGGCGGAGATCGACCTCCTCCGCACCCTGGCCAAATCCCCGCACGCCCCCATCGACCGCTACACGCTGGCCCGCGACGACGCCGACGCGGCCGGCCGGGCGGTGGACGTCCAGGTCACCCGCCTGCGCCGCAAGATCGAGGACGACCCCAAGACCCCGCGCTACCTGCAGACCGTGCGCGGCGTCGGCTATCTGCTGGCGCCGGATTGATGCAGCTTCCGCAAGATAAAGCCCTCCCCCTCGAGGGGGGAGGGTTGGGAGGGGGTGTTCGCACCGGGCCATCCGGGGAAGCCGAGATGGGCGCCGGCGCCCAACTGCGTCCCTCCACAGC
>SDZP01000023.1 GCA_004144935.1 Caulobacteraceae bacterium
GGTCGTCGCCTCGTAGACGCCGCGGACGTCCTGGGCCATGATGGCGACGCGCTTGGCCTCGCCGGGCGAGAGGACGGCGTTGGTGGCGACCACGGCGATGGTGGTGTTCTGGCGCAGGCCGGGGTTGGCCTTGGCCATGTTCCAGTGGTCGGGCTCGCAGGTCAGGCCGGCAGGACCAAGGCCCCCGAACTCGCGGTCCAGCTCATAGGGCGCCGCCCAGAAGGTCCGGTCATCGCCGGCGGTGACGGACCCGTAGCTGTTGACCCCGCAGATCGCCGCGACGACCAGGCCGTCGTCTGTGACGATGCTGGCGCTGCCCGTGCCGCCCTTCCAACCACCCGCCTTGGCGCCGTAGCCGCAGCCGGCTGTGCCGAGCGCGATGTCGAGCCCGGCCGCCTGCGCCGCCTCGATGCCGAGGCGGCGGTAGGGCGGCTCAAGGCCCCAGGCCTTGTCGCCGCCGTTGCCCATGTCGAAGAGGATGGCGGCCGGCACGATGGGGGCGCGGGGCACGGCCGGGTTCTGCGAGACCGGATAGCCCCGGCCGTTGGCCCCCAGCCAGGCGGCCACCCCGTCGGCGGCGCCGAGGCCATACATCGAGCCGCCGGAGAGGACGACGGCGTCGATCATCGCCCCGATCAGGTTCTCGGGCGCCATGGCGTCCGTTTCGCGTGTGCCGGGTCCGCCGCCGCGCACGTCGACGGCGCAGACCACCCGCTCGTCCGGCAGGACGACGGTGACGCCGGTGCGGACATGGTCGTCGTGCGCCTGGCCGACTTTGAGGCCGGGCACGTCTGTCAGGCTGTTGCGCGGTCCGGGACGGGCGGGCATCGGAACTCCTGAAGCTGGGGAGGTTTAATCGCCTGCCGGGCCGTTGTTGTCCATCGCGGCGCCGTTATGGTGGAGCGCCTTGCACCGGAGTTTCCATGCGTCCTCTGATCGCCGCCCTGACGGCCCTGTCCCTTTCGCTGTCGGGCTGCTCCACCGTCGCGGCGAAGCCCGAGCGGGCGGCGGCAAACGGCCCGGTGATGGTGGCCGCCGCCAACCCCCTGGCCGTCGAGGCCGGGCTGGCGGTGCTGCGGCGCGGCGGCAGCGCGGTCGATGCGGCGGTGGCCGTGCAGGCGGTGCTGGGCCTGGTCGAGCCGCAGTCGAGCGGCCTGGGCGGCGGCGCCTTCATGGTCCACTACGACGCCGAGACGAAGGCCGTCACCACCTACGACGGCCGCGAGACGGCGCCGGCCGGAGCCGATGCGAAGATGTTCCTTGGCCCCGACGGCAGGCCGATGAACTTCATCGAGGCGGTGCTGAGCGGACGCTCGACCGGTGTCCCCGGGGCGATCGCCATGCTCCACCTTGCCCAGACGGAACACGGGACCCTGCCCTGGAACAGCCTGTTCGGCGACGCCGAGCGGCTGGCGACCGAGGGCTTCAAGGTCAGCCCGCGCATGGCAAGCTTCATCACCTCCATCTATCCGCAGTCGAGGACGCCGGACGCCACGGCCTATTTCACCAGGCCGGACGGCAAGCGCTATGGCATCGGCGACACCCTGAAGAACCCCGCCTATGCGCAAAGCCTGCGCCTGATCGCGGAAGGGGGCGCCGACGGCCTGCTGAAGGGTCCCCTCGGCGAGGCGATCGTCGCCCGGGTAGCCGAAGGGCCGATGCCCGGCGCCCTGAGCGCCAAGGACCTGGCCGGCTACCGGCCGCTCAAGAAGAAGGCGCTGTGCTCGACCTACCGGATCTACCAGATCTGCACCGCGCCGCCGGCCTCGAGCGGTGTCGTCCTGCTGCAGGCGCTGAAGATCCTCGAACACACCGACATCGCCGCCCGGGGACCCAGCGATCCGGTCGCCTGGCTGCAGATCGCCCAGGCCGAACGGCTGATGTACGCCGACCGCGACCGCTATGTCGGCGACCCCGATTTCGTGTCGGTGCCGGTGGGGGGCCTGCTCGATGATGGCTACGCCGCCGAGCGGGCAAAACTGATCGGCGACCGCTTCGGACCGCCGCCGCCGGCGGGGACGCCGCCGGGGGCCAGGGCCCGCGCGCCGGACAGGACCTTGGAGCCCGCCGGCACCAGCCACATGGTCATCGTCGACGCCAGGGGGGACGTGGTCTCGATGACGACCACGGTCGAGAGCATCTACGGCTCTGGCCGCATGGTCGGCGGCTTCTTCCTCAACAACCAGCTGACCGACTTCAACTTCGCCCCCACCGATCCGGACGGCGCGCCGGCCGCCAACGCCGTGGCGCCGGGCAAGCGGCCGCGATCGTCGATGTCGCCGGTCATCATCCTCGACCGGCAGGGCCGGTTCGTGGCCGGCGTCGGCAGCCCGGGCGGCAGCTCCATCCTCTCCTACAATCTCAAGACCCTGGTCGGGGTGCTGGACTGGAACCTGACCATGCAGCAGGCGATCGACCTGCCCAACCTGATCGCCAAGGGCTCGAGCGTCAGCGGCGAGGCCAAGCTGTTCTCGCCGGGCGTGGTCGCGGCGATGGCGGAGCGGGGCCTGACCATCCAGGCTATCGGCGGCGAGGACAGCGGCGTGCAGGGGATCATCGTCCGCGAGGGCGGCCGGCTGGAAGGCGGGGCCGATCCCCGGCGGGAAGGCGTGGCCAAGGGGCTGTAGGGCTGACGGGCGAAGACGCGCTCGCCTATGGACAGCGACGGGCCTCGGGTCGATTGCCCTAGGCCAGCGCCGCCTTCAGCTTCGCCGCCGTGTCCTCGATGGCGTCCACCACCGGCGGGGAGACGCTGGCCATGATGTAGAAGTCGTGGACGAAGGACGGGTACTCGATGTGCTCGGCCTTGACCCCGGCCGCCGCCATGCGCCCGGCATAGGCCTTGCCCTCGTCCTTCAGGGGGTCGAAGCCTGCCGTGACCACCAGGGCGGCGGGCAGGCCGGAGAGGTCATCGGCATGGGCCGGCTCGGCGCGGCGAGCGTTCGGGTGGCCTATGGCGGCGAAGTGGCTGGCGAACCAGGTCATCACCTCGGCGGTCAGGACATAGCCGGTGGCCAGGTCCTTGCGGCTCTGGGTGTCCTGTTCCATGGCCGTGGCCGGGTAGAGGAGCAGTTGGAAGGCCAGCTTGCGGGCGGGGTCGTCGCGCAGCTCCAGCGCCATGCAGGCGGCCAGGTTGCCGCCGGCGCTGCAACCGCCGACGGCGATGCGGGCCGGATCGACGCCGATCTCGGCGGCATGGTCGAAGACCCATTTGGTGGCCGCCAGGGCGTCGTCATGGGCGGCCGGGAAGGGATGCTCCGGGGCCAGGCGGTAGTCGACGGCGATGATCCTGACGCCGGAGGCGGCGCAGAGGCGACGCATGAAGTCGTCGTGGGTCTCCAGGTCGCCGATCACGAAGCCGCCGCCGTGGAAGTAGACCAGGGCGCCGGTCGCCGCCGGCGCATCCTTGGGGACATAGAGCCGGGCCTTGAGCGGGCCGTCGCCGCCGTCGACCTGGATGTCGCTGACGGCCAGGTCCTTCGGAGCGCCGGCGTCGAGGCCGGCCCGCTGGGCGACGTAGCCCATGCGGATCATCTCCGGCGGCAGGGTGGCGAGCGGCGGCATCTCGATGGCGGCCGCGGCGTCGAGCATGGCGCGGAAATGGGGGTCAAGGCTCATGGGTGTCTCCGTATGTTTTCCCTCTCCCCCTGGGGGAGAAGGTGTCGGCGAAGCCGACGGATGAGGGGTCGCGCCGGACGAGGGGATTGGCGTGCCTGCCGATCGTGGCGGACAGAGCTGTGCGACCCCTCATCCGACCCCTTCGGGGGTTGCTCTCCCCCCCGAAGGGGAGAAGGGAAAACTCAGAGGCTGACCACCTCCGGCGCGGAGCCGTCGCCATACAGCGCCTTCACCAAGTCAGCCCGGCGGTCCAGCGTCGCGCGCTGGTTCACATAGCCCTTGTCGGTGATCTCGCCGGCGTCGATCGACGGCGGCTCGGTCATAACGGTGAAGCGGCCGACGCGGCGTGAGAGGCCGCCGGCGGTGGCGTTGAAGGCCTGCAGCTTCTCGGTGAGGATCGCCGTCAGCTTTTCGATCGGGGTTCCGGGCCCTTCGTCGGCCATCAGGGTCTGCATGCCGGCCATCGACGGCCAGACCAGGGCGCCGATGAAGGGCTTGTCCTGGCCGGCGATCACCGCGTCGAGGATCCAAGGGCTGCAGGCGCCGACGATCTCGGGCCGCAGGGTGCCGACCGAGACCCAGGTGCCGCTGTCGAGCTTGAAGTCCTCGGTCACCCGGCCGTCGAACATCAAACCCTGGGCCGGGTCGTTGTCGTCGATGAATTTGGCGGCGTCACCGAGCTTGTAGAAGCCCTCCTCGTCGAAGGCGGCGGCGGTCTTTTCGGCGTCGCCGAGGTAGCCCTTGGTGACGGTCGGCCCCTTGACCCGGACCTCCAGCTTGGTCCCGTTCGGCACCAGCTTGAGGGTGATGCCCGGCAGCGGCAGGCCGACCAGGCCGACCTGTTCGGTGGCCCAGTGGGTGACGGTGATGCCCTGCGTCTCGGTGGCGCCGTACATGGTGGTCAGCGGCATGCGGCTGCCCGTTTCGGCGATCGCCAGGGCCTGCAGCCGCTCGTTGACGTCGTTGCTGAGCGTGGCGCCGCCGTAGCCCATGTAGCGCATGTTCTTGAAGAAGGATTTGCGCAGGACCGGGTCCTTCTCCATGGCGTCGGCCAGCATGCCGAAGGCGATGGGGGCCGAGCCGAAGACGACGGGAGAGACTTCGTACAGGTTCTTGATCGTCGTCTCGAACATGCCGGGCAGCGGCTTGCCCTCATCGAGATAGACCGTGCCGCCGGCCCAGAGGACGCCGTTGAAGCTGATGTTGCCGGCGCTGATATGGCTCCAGGGCATCCATTCGAGGCTCTCGGAGACGACGTCGGGATCGGGATCCTCGTTGCGCAGCCCATCCTGGCCGGCGATGACCCCGGCCATCATGCCGAAGGTCTGCGGCGCGGCCTTGGGCATGCCGGTGGAGCCGGAGGTGAACAGGTATTTGGCGACGGTGTCGTGGCTCAGCGTCTCGCGCGCCGCCTCGACGGCGGGGCCGGGCACGGTATCGGTCAGCACCGACAGGGGGATGGCGCCCTCCCCCGTCCCGTCGGCGGTGACGAAGGTCAAGTCCTGGCCGAGGCCTTTGAGCGTCTCCAGGGCGCGGGCGTACAGCTCGCCGGACTGGGCGAAGATGACCTTCGGCTTCACTACGGCGACGCAATGCTTGAGCTTGGCGTGGTCGGTGGAGATCAGGCTGTAGGCCGGACTGATCGGTGAGACCGGGATGCCGGCGGTGTAGCAGCCGACCTTGATCAGGGCGTGCTCCAGGCTGTTGGCGGACAGCACCATCACCGAGTCGTCGGCGGTGAGACCCTGATCCAGCAGCCACTGCGCGATGCCCTCGGCCTTTCGCAGGGCCTCGCCATAGGTCAGGGTGCGCCAGGGGCCGTGGCCGGGCTCGCGCTGCTTCATCCAGGGACGGTCGGGGTGCTTCTCAGCCTTCTCCTTGAGAAGGTGGGCGATGGAGCGGGGGCCTTCGCCAGGTGCGTGGTTGGAGCGGATCAGGATCGAGCCGTCGTCGCGACGCTCGACGGTGACGTCCGGGCCCTTCATCGGCAGGCTGGCGAAGGGCACTTTCGACAACGGGTTTTCGGAATGGGCGGCCGGAGCCGCCGCACCATCGGCGGGGGTCATGGGCGGTTTCCTCAGGGCTTTGTTCTTGTTGCCCCCTTGAAGACTATGCTTGCCGCTAGGGGAGTCAAACGGTGGACGGACTGCCTTTCGCCTCGGCCGTGGGGCAGGCCGTCAGAGCGTCTTCAGCCAGTCCAGCAGCAGCCGGTTGACCTCTTCGGGACGCTCCTGCTGGGTCCAGTGGCCGCAGCCCTCGATCAGATGGGCGCCGCGCAGGTTGGTCAGGTGGGGCGCCATCAGGGCGACCGGGTCGACGCCGGGCAGCATCTTGAGGACCAGATCGCGCGTCCCGCCGATGAACAGCGACGGCTGGTCGATGGTCCGGCCCTTGAAGCCCTGCAGCCAGTCGAAGTCCGGGCCCCAATTGCGGTAGCGGCTCAAGGGGCCGAAGAAGCCGGAGCCCTGGAACTCGGCGGTGTAATAGTCGATATCGGCGTCGGTCAGCCAGGCCGGGAAGGGCTGGGGATCGGGCAGGCGGTCCAGCAGGGCGGCGCCATGCGGCTTGTCGTTGGGCCAGGTCCCGTCCGGGGCGTCGCCGCTGATGGCGTAGTAGAACTTGCGGATCGCAGCGCGGGGGTCGGCCTCCAGCTCGGCTTCGGCGACGCCCACGTCCTGGAAATAGACCTGGTAGAAGAAGCGGCCCTTGTCGGTGAAGGCGACCTTGATGGCGTCGAGGAAGTTGATCGCCGGGATGCCGCTGTAGGGCACCGACAGGCCGGCGACGGCGGTGACGCGGTCCGGCCGGGTGAGGGCGGTGTTCCAGACGATGGGCGCGCCCCAGTCGTGGCCGATCAGCACCCCTGTGCCGTCGTCGGAGAGGGCCTCGATGACGCCGGCCACGTCGGCGGTGATCTTTTCCAGGGCATAGTCGCTGACCTCGCCCGGCTTGTCGGAGCCGCCGTAGCCGCGCACGTCGATGGCGCAGGCGGTAAAGCCGGCGTCGGCGATGGGGCCGATCTGGTGGCGCCAGCTGTACCAGCTTTCCGGGAAGCCATGGACCATGACCACCAGCGGGCCGGAGCCCTGCACGGCGGCGCGCAGCTTGATGCCGTTGGTCTCGATGGTGCGGAAGTCAGGCATGGGGGTTTCCTCGTTTTTCGTACAGGAACACGGGTGTCGCGGCGTCAGCAAACCTAGTTCCTCCCCCATCGGGGGAGGGGGACCGCGGCCGCAGGCCGTGGTGGAGGGGGTCCGCACCGGCGGTTCAGCCGCAAGCAGGTTACCCGCCGACGTGAGCGGTGACCCCCTCAGTCAGCGGCTACGCCGCTGCCAGCTCCCCCAAAGGGTGAGCAACTCTAGCCCACCATCCGCTCACGCCCCTCCCAGAACGGCGCGCGCAGTTCGCGGCGCAGGACCTTGCCGGAGGGATTTCGGGGCAGGACGTCGATCACGTCGATGGACTTGGGGCATTTGTAGCCGGCGATCTGGTCGCGGCAGTGGGCGATCAGCTCTTCGGCGCTGGCGGTCATGCCGGCCTTCAGGACCACGATGCCCTTCACGGCCTCGCCCCAGCGCTCGTCGGGGACGCCGATGACGGCGGCGTCGGCGATGGCCGGGTGGCTGAACAGGGCGTTCTCCACCTCGGCCGGATAGACGTTCTCGCCGCCGGTGACGATCATGTCCTTCACCCGGTCGTGGATGTAGAGGTAGCCTTCCGCGTCGAGGTAGCCGGCGTCGCCGGACTTGAACCAGCCCTGCGAACAGATGGCGTCCTTCGTGGCGTCCGGGCGGTTCCAGTAACCCTTCATCACACCCTTGGCGCGGATCTGGATCTCGCCGACCTCTCCGACGCCGCCGATGGCTCCGTCGGGCTTGACCACCTGCACCTCGAAGCCCGGCCAGGGCTTGCCGCAACTGCGCAGCTTGTCCCGTTCCGGGGCGTGGTCGGCGGCCGACAGGTGGGTGGCGCCGCCGATGGTTTCGGTCAGGCCGTAAAGCTGGTGGAAGTCGCAGCCGAACACGGCCTGGGCCTTGCGCAGCACGGCCTCGGAGATGGGCGAGGCGCCGTAGAAGATGCGCTCCAGCTTCGAGAAGTCGGCGGTTTCGACGCCGGGGGTCTGCAGCACCATGTTGATGATGGTCGGGGCCAGGAAGGCGTAGTTGACGCCCTGTTCTGGGATCAGCCTGACGATCTCGGCCGGGTTGACCTCGCGCAGGACGATCTCGCGCACCCCCTGCAGCAGGCCGAGCAGGCCGCAGTTGACGCCGGCCACATGAAAGAGCGGCATCAAGACGAGGTTGGTCTTGCCGGCCTCGTATTTCGCCCAGCCGGCGCCGAGGGCGGTGTTGAACAGGGCGATATAGTTGGCCTGGGTCAGCTGGACGCCCTTGGGCAGGCCGGTGGTGCCGCTGGTGTAGAGCTGGATGACGTCGTCGTCTTCCCGCGGACTGAGCCTGGGATCGTCCGGGTAGTGGCCGCCGATCCAGTCGCGGAAGGCCGGCCAGCGTGGGTGGCCAGGCTCGAACTGCACCAGGCCGCGGAGGCTGGGGACGTCGGAGGCGATCATGTCGACGACGCCGGCCATGTCCTCGCCGACGATCAGCAGCTTGGCGCCGGCGTCCTTGAGGATGAAGGCGATCTCCGGCGGGGCGAGGCGCCAGTTGACGGGGGCGAGACAGACCCGGGCCTTGATGCAGCCCAGCCAGAGGGCGAAGAAGTCGTCGTTGTTCTTCGACAGCACCCCGACCCGGTCGCCGGGCTTCAGGCCCTGGGCCAGCAGAGCCTGGGCGCAGCGGTTCGACATCTCGTTCCATTGGGCGAAGGTGGTCTCGCGGCCCTCGAACCACAGGGCGACGGCGTCCGGGCGGATCGCCGCCTGCTGGCGCGGGATGTCGGCGACGTTGGTCAGGGTCGTCATGGGGTTCCTCGGGCGCCTCTGGCGGGCGTGTCTGAACGCACTTGAGCAAGAGCGGGGGCGCGAGTCGAGAGGCGCGCAGGTCCTCCCCCATCGTGGGATGAACCCAGAAAAAAGGCCGCCCGGATTGCTCCGGACGGCCCCATTCATCTCAAAAGCTTATTGCCCTACTCCGCCGCGACCGGCGCCGAGTAGCCCAGCACGGCCTTGGTTTCGAGGAACTCGCCGAAGGCGTGGTCACCCCATTCGCGGCCGTTGCCGCTCATCTTGTAACCGCCGAAGGGGGCCATCATGTCGGGGGCGGCGCTGTTGATGTTGACCTGGCCGGCGCGCAGCTTGGAGGCCACGGCGCGGATCTTTTCCGGGTCGGTGCCGCTGATGTAGGCGGCGAGGCCGTACTCGGTGTCGTTGCCGACGCGGACGGCCTCATCGACGCTGTCGTAGCCGAGGATGGAGACCACCGGGCCGAAGATCTCTTCCTTGGCGATGGTCATGTCGCTGGTGACGTTGGCGAAGACGGTGGGCTTCACATAGTAGCCCTTGTCCAGTCCCTCCGGCAGGCCGACGCCGCCCGACACCAGGGTGGCGCCCTCGTCGATGCCCTTCTGGATCAGGCCCTGGATCTTCTTCCACTGCACCTCGGAAACGACCGGGCCCATCTTGGAATTGCCGTTGGGATCCCCGACCGTGTGGGCTTCCGCCGTCGCCTTGGCGATGGCGATGACCTCGTCCATCTTGGCCGCCGGGACCAGCATGCGGGTCGGGGCGTTGCAGCTCTGGCCCGAGTTCATCATCACCGAGCCGACGCCGCCGGCGATGGCCTTGGCGAAGTCAGCGTCCTCCAGGATGATGTTGGGCGACTTGCCGCCCAGTTCCTGGTGCACGCGCTTGACGGTCGGGGCGGCGTTCTTGGCCACCTCGATGCCGGCGCGGGTCGAGCCGGTGAAGCTGACCATGTCGACGCCCGGGTGGCTGGAGATCGCCGCGCCGACGGTGGGGCCGTCGCCGTTGACCATGTTGTAGACGCCGGCCGGCACGCCGGCGGCATGCAGGATCTCGGTCCAGATGTAGCCGCTGAACGGGGCCACTTCCGAGGGCTTCAGCACCATGGTGCAGCCCGTCGCCAGGGCCGGGGCGACCTTGCAGGCGATCTGGTTGACCGGCCAGTTCCAGGGGGTGATGAAACCGCAGACGCCGATCGGCTCCTTCACCAGGCGGGTGGTGCCGCGGTCTTCCTCGAACTTGTAGTTCTTCAGCACTTCCACGGCCGTCTGCACGTGGCCGATGCCCATGGCGGCCTGGGCGCGTTGCGCCAGCCAGGACGGGGCGCCCATTTCCTCGGTGATGGCCTTGGCCATGTCCTCGTAGCGCTTCTGGTACTCGACGATGATGCGCTCGAGCAGTTCGATACGCTCTTCGCGGGTCGTCTGGCTGTAGGTTTCAAAGGCCTTCTGCGCGGCCTTCACGGCGGCGTCGACGTCGGCTTCCGAGCCCATCGAGATGCGGCCGGCGACCTCTTCATTGGCCGGGTTGATGACGTCGAGGGACTTCGGCGTGACCGGATCCACCCATTTGCCGTCGATATAGAATTTGGAATAGTCGCGCATGGCTCGCTCCCTGGACCTTTTGGAAAGGCGTACGGCCGCGTTTTCGGGCCGCGTTCAAACAGTAGTTTAGTTATCGGGGTTCATATGGGGAAGAGGCTACGGTTGAATCCTAGCTAAACCGTGGCGGACGCCTTACTTGACGGCCTCAGACGCTGGGGAAGCCGTTGCAACCGATCATCACCATCAAGGGCCTGACCAAGCGTTACGCCACCGGCCACGAGGCCTTGAGCGACGTGAACCTGGAAATCCGCCAGGGCGAGCTGTTCGCACTGCTGGGTCCGAACGGGGCGGGCAAGACCACGCTGATCAGCCTGATCTGCGGCATCGCCCGGCCGACCGAGGGGACTATCGTCGCCGACGGCCACGACATCGCCAAGGACTACCGCGCCGCCCGCACCAAGATCGGTCTGGTGCCGCAGGAGATCAGCACCGACGCCTTCGAGCGGGTGATAGACACTGTCAACTTCAGCCGCGGCCTGTTCGGCAAGCCATCCAACCCGGCCTATATCGAGAAGATCCTGCGCGACCTCAGCCTGTGGGAAAAGCGCAACGACAAGATCATGACCCTGAGCGGCGGCATGAAGCGCCGGGTGATGATCGCCAAGGCCCTGAGCCACGAGCCGCGCATCCTGTTCCTCGACGAGCCGACGGCCGGGGTCGATGTCGAGCTGCGCCGGGACATGTGGGAGATGGTGCGCGGCCTGCGGGCCACCGGCGTCACCATCATCCTGACCACCCACTACATCGAGGAGGCCGAGGAGATGGCCGACCGGATCGGGGTGATCAGCAAGGGCAGGATCATCCTGGTCGAGGAAAAGAGCGTGCTGATGCGCAAGCTCGGCAAGAAGCAGCTGACCCTGCACCTGCAGGCGCCGCTGGAGGCCCTGCCGGCCGAGCTGGCCGGCGAGCCTCTGGAGCTTTCCGAGGACGGCCAGGACATCACCTACACCTTCGACGCCCAGGCGGACGAGACCGGGATCGCGGCGCTGATCCGGCGCCTGAGCGGCCTCGGCATCGATTTCAAGGACCTCAAGACCCATCAGTCGAGCCTGGAGGAGATCTTCGTCTCCTTGGTCCACAGCGAGAGGACCGGCCGATGAACCTCAACGCCATCAAGGCCATCTATCTGTTCGAGATGCACCGGACCTTCCGGACCCTGATGCAGTCGATCGCCTCGCCCGTGCTGTCGACCAGCCTCTATTTCGTGGTCTTCGGATCGGCCATCGGCGGCCGCATGGGCCAGATCGACGGCGTGCCCTACGGCGCCTACATCATCCCCGGCCTGCTTATGCTCAGCCTGCTGACCGAGAGCATCTCCAACGCCAGCTTCGGCATCTACATGCCCAAATGGAGCGGCACCATCTATGAGGTGCTGTCGGCGCCGATCAGCTGGTTCGAGGTGGTCTGCGGCTATGTCGGGGCGGCGGCCAGCAAGTCGATCCTGCTGGGGGGGATCATCCTGATCACCGCGCGGGTGTTCGTGCCCTACGAGATCCAGCACCCGGTCTTCATGTTCGCCTTCCTGGTGCTGACCGCCTTCACCTTCAGCCTGTTCGGCTTCGTCATCGGCGTCTGGGCCGACGGCTTCGAGAAGCTGCAGATCGTGCCGATGCTGATCGTCACCCCGCTGACCTTCCTGGGGGGCAGCTTCTATTCGATCAGCATGCTTCCCGACATCTGGCAGAAGATCACCCTGTTCAACCCGGTGGTCTACCTGGTCAGCGGCTTCCGCTGGAGCTTCTACGGGGTGTCGGACGTCGGCGTCGGGGTCAGCCTGGCCGCGACCCTGGCCTTCATGGCGGTCTGCCTGACGGCGATCTGGTGGATCTTCAAGACGGGGTACCGGCTGCGGGCATGACCTGGGACCGGCGCCTGGTGCTTCTCAGGCTATGGCTGCACCTGAACGGGCTGCTGGTCGGTCTTGTGCTCGGCGGCCTGCTGACAGCGGCGATTTGTGTCGTCGTCTACCTGCCCTTCCAGAAGCCGACCGTCCACGAGGGGGTGGTGGAGGGCTTCGGCTTCATCGACAGCGAGGACATGGGCCGGCTGCCAACCCTCTGGGTGAAACTCAATGGCGGCAGGAGCGTCAGCGTAACGATCCGTCGGGGCGTGATTTGCCGCAAGGGCGACCGGATCACGCTGGTGCACGTGGGCCTCTCGTACAGAAGCGGCGTGACCGGCTGTCGTCGCCCGACCCTTTCCGAACAGACCGGTCCCCGCTAGGTTGGCGCCCTACCAACCGGCGAGCGCACCCCTGTCCATTCCTCCGCCAGACCTGCGTCTCGAAGCCGTCCTCGAGTCCATCTCCGACGCCTTCTACGCCGTCAGCCCGGAGTGGACCTACTTCATCTTCAACGGCGCCGCCGAGCAGTACTTCGGCGTCACCCGTGACCAGGTGCTGGGCAAGAACATGTGGGAGGTCTTCCCGCAGGGGGTCGGCACGCCGTTCGAGACCGTCTGCCGGCGGGCCATGGACGGGCGCAAGGGAGCGGCGTTCGAAAGCCCGTCGCGCTGGCGGCCGGACCGCTGGGTCGAGATCCGCATCACCCCGATGATCGACGGCGGCATCGGGGTGTCGCTGCACGACATCACCGAGCGGCGGCGGGCCGAACAGGCGCGGGAGCTGCTGGCGCGGGAGGTGGATCACCGCAGCCGCAATGCGCTGGCCGTGGTCCAGGCCATCGTGCGGCTGACCGAGGGGCCGGACCTGGAAAGCTACAAGGAAGCGGTGTTCGGGCGGGTCAACGCCCTGGCCCGGGCGCAGGGGGCGCTGGCCGACCGGCGGTGGGAAGGCGCGCCGCTGCGGGAGCTGGTCGACGAGGCGATGAGCGCGCTCAGCACGCCGGACCGCTACGGCCTGTCGGGCCCCACCGTGCGCCTGAGCCCCGAACAGACCCAGCCGGTCAGCATGCTGATCCACGAGCTGGCCACCAACGCCAGCAAGTACGGCGGCCTGTCGACGCCGCAGGGCCGGGTGGCCATCGCCTGGACCCTGAGCGAGGACGGGGCCATCGACCTGAGCTGGCGCGAGAGTGGCGGGCCGGCGGTCAGCGCGCCGTCGAAGCCCGGCTTCGGCAGCCGGCTGATGACCCAGCTGTCACGGCAGATGGCCGCTAGACTGTCTCAGGCCTGGGAGCCTTCGGGGCTGTCGGTGGACCTGGCGATTCCGGCTCCTCGGCCCGGCTGATCGGCTCCATGGCGCGGTCGCGCGGCAACCCATGCCCGGTGTCCGGCGGCTCACCCATGGCCGGGCGATCCAGCATGTTGGACTTCTTCCAGCGGCCGGCCTTGTAGTAGGCGGCCGACAGGGCCAGGGCCACGGCGGAGCCGAAGGCGAAGCTCCACCAGACCGCGTCGGGACCCCAGATCGGCTCCAGGATATAGGCGAAGGGGACGCGGACGAGGACGATCGACAGGGTCAGGATGATCAGCGGCGGCCAGACGTCGCCCGTGGCCCGCACGGTGGCGAACAGCACGATGGTCACGCCGAACGGGATGAAGGTCCAGACCACCAGCTGGTTGATGTGGGTGGCGATGGCGACGGCGGCGCTGTCGGTCGGCAGGAACAGGCCCAGCACCAGCGGGGCGGCGACATAGAGCACCGCCACCATGCCGCCGGTCAGCAGGATGTTGAAGGCGATGCCGGCGCGGGTGACGCGGGCCACCCGGTCCCAGAGGCCAGCGCCGACGTTCTGGGCGGCCATCGAGGAGACGGCCGCGCCGATGGCCAGGGCCGGCATCTGCACATAGGTCCACAGCTGGGCGGCGACGCCGTAGGCGGCGGCGGTGCGCGAGCCGAACGAATTGACCAGGCTCATGACGATCAGGGCCGAGGCCGAGATGACGATCATCTGCAGGCCCATCGGCAGGCCCTTGGCCACCAGGGTGCGGATCAGGGCGGGGTCGGGCCGCAGGTAGGCGAGATCCGGGCCGACCAGCCGCAGGGGATGCTTGCGGGCGTAGAGCAGGATGACCAGGGCGATCAGGGCGACGCCCTGGCTGATCAGGGTGGCCATGGCGGCGCCGGCGATGCCCATCTGCGGGAAGGGGCCGAGGCCGAGGATCAGCACCGGGTTGAAGGCCATGTCGAGGACGACGGCCAGACCCATGAACTGGAACGGCGTGCGGCTGTCCCCGGCCCCGCGCAGCAGGGTCATGACCAGGGTCGAGAAGTTCATCATCGGCAGGGCCAGGAAGATGACCCGCAGATAGGCCCCGGCCAGCGGCAGCACGTCATGCGGCGTGCCGAGCAGGGTCAGGATGGCGTCCGTGCCCAGCCAGCCGCCGACCGCGAACAGCACCGAGATGGCGGTGAAGAAGGCGACGCTGGTGCCGACGGCGCGCTTGGCCAGGACGATGTCGCGCCGGCCCATGGCCTGGCCGACGACGATGGTCGCCGCCATGCCGACGCCGAACACCGTGCCGAGCAGGAGGAAGAGCACGAGATTGGCGTTGGAGGTGGCCGCCAGCGCCGCCTCCCCCAGGAAACGCCCGACCCAGACGGCGTTGATCGAGGCGTTCAGCGACTGCAGCACGCTCGAGCCCAGCACCGGCAGGGCGAAGGTCGCCAGGGTGCGGGCGATCGGGCCCTGAGTGAGGTCCCGCGTGCGGCCCTGACCCGGGCCTTCAAATGGCGGGGACTCATCCATGCGTCCAACCTAACGCATGATCGAAGGATTGGTATGGCTGGACGGCGGGAGGTTTGTTCGAGCCTGGCAAAATCTCCGATCATGCTCGCGAATGCGGGCATCCAGACGCCGGGTCAGCCTCCACCGCTACGGCGGTGCTCGTCCAACGTCGGACGCCGATGCGACGGCCAACGACGCATGGATGCCCGCATTCGCGAGCATGATCGGTGAGGCAGGCGCCTAGCCGTTGGCCGTCCTGGCCTTCACCTTGATGGTCCGGGCAACGATCAGGGTCTCGGCGTTCAGCCGCTCGCCGGACTTCATCACCTCCAGATGCACATGGTCGGTGATGCCGGGGTAGTGGGACTGCAGGCTGGCGACGGTGCCGATCGTCTCGCCAAGCCGCACCGCCTGGCCGACCAGGACGTCCGGATCGACATAGAAGGCGCGGGCGACATAGCCGAGGGCCGGGTTGGTGATCTCGACGAAGCGCAGACTGTCGTCTCCGCCGTAGGCATACCCAATTTTGGTGACAAAGCCGCTGATCGGCGCGGCCACGGCCTGATCGGCGTCGGCGGTGTAGTCGACCCCTTCGTGCTGGCGCGAGCCACCGTCGCGGGAGGCGCCGAACTCACCGTAGCCGAAAGCGTCCAGCAGGCGGGGAGCCTGGCCGGTGGGGTTGACGAAGTCGCTGGCGCCGT
Source organism: Caulobacteraceae bacterium (assembly GCA_004144935.1). Taxonomy (GTDB): domain Bacteria; phylum Pseudomonadota; class Alphaproteobacteria; order Caulobacterales; family Caulobacteraceae; genus Caulobacter. The sequence continues at coordinate 15,473 of SDZP01000023.1, forward strand.
CGCCGTCGACGTCCAGGCCGTTCCAGACGGTCTTGCTGACCATCGGGGCCGGCAGTCTGGTCCGGGCGTTCACCGCCTTGATCAGGCGCGCCACCGGGCTCTGGCCGGTGGGCCCCTGCGGCGTCGTTCCGCTGGCCACGGCGAGGGCGGCGACCGGGCTGAACATGAGGACGAGCCCGATCGTCTGGGCCAGCGCCGGACGCCAGCCCCAAAGTTTAAGCTGCACTATTTGACCAATTCTCTGGGGAGGAAGGATGATGCAGGGCGGCTTGTACACACAGAATGAGGCGCTCGCCGGGCCACATTGTTGCGACCTAACGCCGCTTTCCGAATGTTGTCAGCGACTTACCTCAAAAGCGGGCTTCGGCTTACTGCTGGTGGGCCATCGCCAAGCCCGGCACCGGGCTGCGCGCCTTGAGCACATAGTCGGCGCGGATCGAGCCGATGTAGAGGTCGCGCAGGTCCTCGCCGCCCCAGGTCACATTGGTCGGGTGGTTGATCAGGCCGCCGGAAGGGTCGTGGCAGACGGTCTCCACCTGGCCGGACGGCGAGATGGCGACCACCTTGTTGGCGGCCGGCAGGCAGACCCAGAGATTGCCCTCGGCGTCCAGGCCGACCCCGTCGGTGTAGCCCAGATCGTCATGGTGCTGGGCGGCCGCGGCGGCGGCGACCACGTCATCGTTCGGACCCATCAGCCGGCCGAGCACGGGGCCGTAGCGGCGGCCGCCGCCCAGCTTGCCGCCGGGCAGGACGTCGAAGGCCAGGACGTCGGCGGCGCTGGTCTGGGCGCAGTAGAGAGTGGTGTCGTCGGCGCTGAGCGCCATGCCGTTGGGAAACTTCAGCCCCTCGGCGACGATGTCGGAGGAACCGTCCGGGCGCAGCACGAAGATGAAGCCGTCGGCGCGGCCATCCAGCGCCTGCGGCCAGGTGTCGGCATGGGTGGAGTTGGCGCACCAGATGTTTCCGGCTCGATCCATGACCGGGTAGTTGGCGCTGGTCAGCCGCTTGCCGCCGACCTCTGCCAGCAGGGTCTCATGCGCTCCGGTGGCCGGGTCGAACCGCTGCAGCGGGCCCTCGACGCCGTCATAGATGCCGAAGTTGGCGATCAGGATACGGCCTTGGGCGTCCATGTTGATGCCGTTGGGGGCGCCGCCGGCCGGGCCCAGGCGGGCGAAAGACCCGTCCGGGTGGATCTCAGCCACCGCGCACTGGTGGTCAGAGGCGAAGACGCGGCCGTCCTTGCCGACCACCACGTCCTCCGGCCGGTCGATGCCGACGGCGATCTTCGAAAAGGCCGAGGTGGCGATCCAGGACATCGCGGGTCTCCCTTGCTGGCTCCGCCTCTGTCGAGCGGTAGCGCCAATATTCTCCTTCATGCCGGAGAGGGCCATCCCCAACATCCGATCATCCCGACGAAAGTCGGGACCCAGTTTTTGGTCGCGCATGTTTGCCAACTGGGCCGCGACTTTCGTCGGGGTGATCGGGATCAAAGTTTACCTCACCACAACTCCGCCACCGCGGCGCCGAGCAGCGCCTCCTCGATGCGGCGGCGGTGTCCAGGCCGCAGGCCCTCGGGCAGGGCGTCGAGGGCGAACCAGCCCACCTGGGCGATCTCCCCGCGGGAGGTCGCCTCACAGGCCTCCCAATCGGGGCAGACATAGGTCAGCACGTGGTCGTTGGGGTGATGCGCATGGTTCGAATGGATCGAGGACAGCCGTGGCGGGCCGGTCAGCCGAACGCCCGCTTCCTCGACCAGCTCGCGGGCCAGGGCCGTCTCCGCCGTCTCGGCCTTTTCGACGCCGCCGCCGGGCAGGTGCCAGCCATCGACATAGGTGTGCTCGATCAGCAGGACGCGGCCCTCCGCGTCCTGGACGATGCCGCGCACGCCCAGGGTCAGGCCGCGCGCCAGCTTGAACCAGGCGAACACGAAGGGACGGGCAAGGGGTTCGACGGCGCGGCGCCAGGACATGGCGTCAGCTTGGGCCAGCCGGCGATCCGGCGCAATCGCGGCCCCCGATCCTTGCCCTGACCGGTCGGCGGCGCTAGACCACCGCAACGGATTTTCTGGAGCCATACCATGGTCGCCATCGGCATCATCTTCCTGTTCATCGCCGCCCTGGCGGGTCTCAACCTGTTCGAGTTCGGCCGCGTCGACTAGGACCGGGCCCGTGCGGGGCGTCGCCCTCGTCACCGGCGCTCCCCGGCGCATCGGCCGGGCGCTGGCCCTGGCGGCGGCGCAGGCCGGCTATGACCTGGCCATCCACCACCGCAGCCACCCCGAGGACGCCGACAGCCTGGCCGCCGAGGCGGCCGACATCGGCGCCAACAGCCTGATCCTGACCGGCGACCTGGCCGATCCCGTCACCGCCTCGGAACTGATGGACGCGGCCTCCCGTCTGGGTCCCGTCACCCTGCTGGTCAACAACGCCTCGCTGTTCGAGGAGGACAGCTTCCAAAGCCTGAACGCCGACGGGCTGAACGCGCATCTGGCCATCAACCTGACCGCGCCGGTGCTGCTGAGCCAGGCCTTCGCCCTCCGCCTGCCGGCCCATCGCCGAGGTCTGATCGTCAACGTCCTCGACCAGCGGGTCCTGCGGCCCAACCCACAGTTCTTCAGCTACGCCCTCAGCAAGGCCGCCCTCTGGCAGGCGACGAAAACCATGGCCCAGGCGCTGGCCCCGCGCATCCGGGTGAACGGCATCGGCCCCGGCCCGACCCTGGCGTCCGTGCATCAGGTTGCCGGCGAGTTCGAGGCCGAGGCCGCCGCCACCCTGCTTGGCAAGCCGGTCGATCCAGGCGAGATCGCCGCCGCCCTGCGCTATCTGATTGACGCTCCGTCAGTGACCGGCCAGATGATCGCGGTCGACGCCGGCCAGCATCTCGGCTGGCGCACACCCGACATTGTCTCCGGCTAGAGGGGCCTTCATGGCCGTATTGCCCGCCACCCAATCCCCTTCGCAACCACCCGTCCTCACCGGCAAGGTGGTGGTCAGCAAGATCTTCGTTCACGGCATCCGCATCGACGCCGAGGTCGGCGTCTATCCCTCCGAGCGAGGCCGCACCCAGCCGCTGATCGTCGATGTCGAGCTGGACGTCGCCTGGGCCGGGGCCGACCGGCTGGCCGACACGGTCAACTACGAGACCGTGGTGGCGGCGGCGAAGGCCGTGGCCGACGAGGGCCATATCGAGCTGGTCGAGGTCTATGCCGAGCATCTGGCCGCGCGCTGCTTCCTGGATTCGCGCGTCAGCCGCGTCCGGGTGCGGGTCGACAAGCCGCAGGCGCTGGCGCCCCACGCCGCCGGGGCCGGCGTCGAGATCACCG
>SDZP01000297.1 GCA_004144935.1 Caulobacteraceae bacterium
TCATGCTGCTGATCTTCAGCCAGGGCTGGATCATGCCGATCTTCGGGGCGACCTTCGACGCCGCCGCCTCCGGGATCGTCCGCAACGCCTACCTGCCGGCCTATGCCGCCGCCATCCTGCTGATGGCCATGAACCTCGGCGAGGTGGTCAAGGGAACCCTGCGCCAGCCCTTCCTGGTGCTGATCATGCTGGTGGTCGCCGCCTCGATGCTGTGGTCGCTGGCCCCCGACGCCACCCTGCGCCGGATGATCGCCCTCTACGCCACCACCCTGGGCGGCATCGTCATCGCCGCCCGCTATCGGTGGTCGACGCTTGCCGAGGTCATCGGGGCCTCCTTCCTGATCCTCGCCGTCGCCTCCTTCGTGCTCGCCGTCGGCGTGCCCTCGATCGGCAAGATGCAGACCCTGTTCCCCGGCGCCTGGCGCGGCGTCTGGGTCGAGAAGAACGGGCTGGGCGGCATGATGGCCATGGGCTTCGGCGTCTGCGCCGCCGCCGGCCTGCTTAATCCCCGCCGGGCATGGCTGTGGTACGGCGCCGCCATCCTGACCCTGCTGCTGGTCGTCATGTCGACCTCCAAGACCTCGCTGGTCTCGCTGGTGCTGGGGGCGGGGGGCCTGGCCTTCGTCTGGATCGTGCGCCGGGGCGCCGCCTCCGCCGTCGCCGCCACCTGGGCCGCCGTGTTCGGGGCCCTGCTGTTCGCCGGCTTCCTTATCGTCGCCTCCGACGTCTTCCTGGGCCTGCTCGGCAAGGACGCCACCCTGACCGGCCGCACCAAGATCTGGGCCGCGGTCTGGCGCCAGATCCAGGAACGGCCCTGGACCGGCTACGGCTACAGCGCCGTCTGGGACGACAAGTCCGGCTGGGGCCCGCTGGCCTGGATCACCAAGGAAGCCGGCTTCAAGGCCAGCCACGCCCACAACGCCTGGTTCGAGCAGTGGCTGGGCATGGGCTACCCGGGCCTGGTCGCCTGGGCGCTGTTCTACCTGCAGACCATGGGCGCCGCGATCGTCGCCGTCTTCCGCGAGAAGGGCGCGTATCTCGCCCTGCCGTTCCTGATCATCTACAGCTTGACCACCCTGACCGAGAGTTTCGCGGTCTCCTACAACGACATGCGCTGGATGATCTTCGTGGCCCTGGCGGTGAAGCTGGCCCTGCCGGACCGGGACCAGGGGTAGGGGGCAGCCCCTGAAAGCCGACACCGGCGCACGCGGGATCCATGGGCAGACAGCCCGCCCAGGTCGCCTGAGGCCAGCCTACAGGCCGGCCCGGGCCGCCCCCTGGGCCATCGTCACCACGTCGAAGCCTGCGGCAGCCCGTTCCGCCAGCCGGGCCAGCACCTGTGGTGAGCAGCCCCAGGCCGACGGCGTCTCCGCCACGTCGTGCGTATAGAGGATCAGCCAGGCCTTGCGCCGCGCCGCCTCATCCATCCAGCGCAGGGCCCGGGCCTCGCCGTCCGCGCTCTCGATGCCGACCGCCGGCAACTGGTTGGCGTCGGCGCCGTCGGTGACCAGGCCGGCCTGCACGGTGCGCAGGGTCTTGAAGCGGCCGCCCAGCGCCTTCTTGGCGGCGAAGGAGACGTCGCCATAGGGGTAGGCGAAGCTGACCAGGTCCGGGGCGCCGCGCTCGGCCAGGGCGACGCCGTTGCGGTCGACGTCGGCGGTGATGGCCGCCTGGTCGGCCTGGCCGCAGTCGAGGTGGCTGTAGGTGTGGCAGGCGACCTCATGGCCGGCGGCGGCCAGCCGGCGGGCGTCCTCCGAGGAGCCGTAGCGGCCCATCGGTCCCTCGCCGTCCTCGAGCCCGGCGCAGATGTAGAAGGTGCCCTTGAGGCCGGCGGCTTCCAGCACCCGGGCCCCGGCCAGGGCGGCGGTGGCCGGCACGTCGTCGAAGCTGAAGGTGATCATCGGCCGCTCCAGCGCCAGCCGCAGGGGCTTGCGGAAGGCCAGGCGGGTGTAGCGGCGGCGCAGCTTGCCCCGCAGGGAGCGGTCGGCGGAATAGGCCTCCATCAGACCACCTCGGCGTAGAGGCCGGCCCGGTAGAGGCGCATGGCGAAGGCGCGGAAGGGGGCGGGCAGGGCATCGGTCAAGGCGGCGATCCGCGCGGCCTCGCGCAGGAGGCTGCGGCCGGGCAGGCGGCGGATCATCCTGGCCACCTTGAAGCTGGCGTAGCCGCTGACGACCTCGGGATGCGCCGCGATCACCCGGGCGAAGTTGGCGGCCGACTGGCGATACTTGGCGACCAGGGCCGGGGCGGTGTCGAGGCCCAGGTGGCTGGCCGGGATATGCGGATGCAGGATCGGCCAGCGGCGGGCGATGCGCATGGCCCATTCGACATCCTCCCAGCCCCAGCCGGTGAAGGCCTCGTCGAAGGCCACTGCCTCGAAGACATCACGGCGGACCAGAAGGTTGGAGGTGAAGACGTGCTTTTCGGGGCTGAGCGCCCGCTGCTCGGCCGGCAGGCAATCGCTGCGCAGGGCCATGGCCCGGTGCAGGGCGAAGCGCGGGTCGAGCGGCGTGCGCTGGAAGGAGAAGCCGCCGAAGGCGACGGCGGCGTCCTGGTCGGCGACGGCCAGCCAGTCGGCGACGAAGCTGCCGGCGTCGGGCAGTATGTCGGCGTCGAGGAACAGCAGGTGGCGCCCCCGCGCCTGAGCCGCCAGCCGGTTGCGGCCCTTGGCCCGGCCGACATTGGCGGCCAGCCGCACGAAGCGGGCCGGGCAGGGCAGGGCCTGGACGGTCTCGGCGATGCGGCCGGCCAGCGCGCCGTCCTTGCCGCCGTCGTCGAGCAGGACGATCTCGATATCGCCGCCCTGCGCCGCCAGTTCGCGGGCCAGCTGGGCTGGGTCGTCGCCGAGGAAGGGGATCAGCACCGACAGGCGGGGCGTCGCGCTCGCCCAAAGGGGGTTGTCGATGATCCAGTCGCTGGCCCGGGCGGTCATGTGGCGGCTCCGGGACGCAGGGCGCGCATCAGGGTGCGGCCATGGGTGCGCAGGCCGCCGGCGTCCAGCAGCCAGGCGGCGATGCCATAGGCGAGCGCGCCGAGGCCGGCCTTGAGCGCCAGTTCGGGAATCTCGGCCATGTCGGGCAGCATCCAGACCACCGCCACCATCGGCGCGCAGGCCAGGCCCGCCTTGAGCAGGGTGTCGAGCGGCAGGGGCAGGCCGATGACCTTGCGGCCCAGCGCGTAGGAGGCGACGGCGCCGACCGCATAACTGGCGGTGGTCGCCCACATGGCCCCGTCCAGGCCAAAGCGCGGCACCAGGGCGAAGTTGAGCACCAGGTTGAGCCCGGCCGGGAAGGTCATCGCCGCCATCAAGAGGCCGGTGCGGCGGCCAAGGGTGAAGGCCTGATGCAGGTAGTAGGTGGTGATGCCGGAGAAGAAGCCGCCGACCGCGATCCACGGCACCACCCGGGCGGCGCCCTGGGCCAGGTCCGGGCCGATCAGAAGCTCCGACAGCGGCAGGGCGACCAGCGCCAGGCCGACGGTGGCCGGCAGGGTCAGCAGCAGCATGAAGCTGGCCTGGTCCCTGGCCGTGCTGACCAGCGCCGCCTTGCCGCCGCGCTCCAGCGCCGCCACCAGGGCTGGCCCTCCGGCCATGCCCAGCCAGACGAAGACCACGTCGAGGGTGCGGTTCGCCAGGCTGTAGCCGGCGTGATAGACGCCGACGCTGGCCTCGCCCATGAAGGCGGCCAGCACGAAGCGGTCGGTGCTGGAGATGACCAGCGAGAGGATCAGCGACAACGAGATCGGCACGCCATAGGCGGCGTAGTCCTTCGCCCGCTGCGGCTGCCAGTGGCCGCCCCTGAAGAGTTTCAGCTCGCCCGGCAGGGCGAATGCCAGGCAGACGGCGGAGATGGCCGCCGAGCCCAGCAATGGCGAGGCGCCGCCCAGGCCCATGGCGGCCAGCACCGCCCCGATGGCGAAGCCGCCGATGGTCTGGGCGATGTCGAGGGTGGCGGCCGAGGCCACCTCGCCGTCGGCGCGGCGGCGCTCCTGCACCAGCTTGATGCAGCTGCGGAAGAGGATGGCGGCCAGGCCGGCGCTGATCGCCACGGCCAGGTCATGGTGCAGCGGCGCCAGCCAGACCACCACGCCGGCCAGCAGCGGAAAGCCCAGGCCCAGGATCGACCAGGCCCGGTAGAGGGTCATCATGTGATCGGCCGTCTCGCCCCGCTCGCGCGCCTGTGCCTGGAAGCGGGCCATGGCGGCCTCGGTCCAGGTGAACAGGGCGGTGTGGGAAAGCACCATGGCCGAATAGGCGATGGCGTAGACGCCGTAGTCGGCCGGGCTGAGCAGGCGGGTGAAGACGACGATGGTCAGCAGGCCGACCAGGCCCTGGGCCAGGTTGACGGGCAGATAGCCAAGGACGCCGCGCCAGAACATCGCCCTAGCGCACCACGTGCCGGTCGCCCAGCAGGCAGGGGATGGTCATGGCCATGACCATCCCCTGCCTGCTGGGCGACCGGCACGTGGTGCGCTAGGG
>SDZP01000024.1 GCA_004144935.1 Caulobacteraceae bacterium
TGGCGGGGGCGGGAGCCGGGGCTGGAGCCTGGGTGAATCCGACGGCCGGAGCGCCGCCGACGACCAGAGACAGGACAGCCGCGAGGCCGCCCTTCAGAACCGATTTCACAGACACGCCAATCTCCCTCTCCGGCCGGGTGGGTTGGCCGGGGACTTCGCGCCCTTCGCTAACTCCCCTTTGGGAAGGCGTAAAGCATAAGCATCGGCCCCAGGGTCGGACCGACCCAGACCTGCGGCTGCGATGGCGGCGACGCGCCGGTCTCCCGCTCCATCCGGCTGACGCAACCGGTCACCGCCGGGGGCAGGGCGGCCAGGGTTTTCACCGCCTTGACCGACTGCAGGAAGCAGTCGTCGAAATAGGGATAGGTGTTCTGCTGGCCGCAGCCGAACGAACTGCGGTCCTTGGAGGCCGCGGTCATGATCAACCGGTTGGGATCCTGCAGGGCCGGGACGTTGACGCCCGAAAAACAGGTCGAGATGATCACCACGCTGGGTCGGCCGGGACAGGCGCTGTCGACCAGTTCGGCCATCACCTGCGGCAGGATGAGGGTCTGCTTGCGCGGGTCCTCGGAATTCAGGAAGGCCCCGTACTGCAGCCCGTGCGAGGTGAAGTAGAACAGGCAGCCGCTCTTGGCCTTGCGGGCGGCGCCGGCCAGGCCCTCGTGGATGTCGAACAGCCGGCTGCGGCCCGGCCTGGTGTCGGGATACCGGTCGGGCCGGACCGAGAACTGCAGGATATTCTGGGGCGAGAAGCCCAGGTGGCTGACCAGGGCCTGGGAGATGTCGCGGCGGGCGTTGTCGAACGCCTCGGTGTCGCCCTCGTTGTGGGCTCCGGCGAAATCGCCGGCCACCACCACGGCGGCCCAATCCCTGAAACTCGGCTGCGCGGCCGGGGCCGACCCGGAAATCCCCAGGGCGACCAGCCCCGCCAGCGCCGCCAACAAACGTCTCATCGATCACCCCCCGGGTCGTGAAATGCCTACTTCTTTCGGAACTGGTCCAGGGAAACGACCTTCGCCTCCGGCTCGCCGGCCTCCGCCGCCGGCGTCGGCTCGTCGTCGAGCGCGAAGGGCTCGCCCTCCTCCGCAAGCTCGAACGCTTCCGGCGGTTCGAACTGCAGGCCGAACTGAACGTAGGGGTCGAAGAACCGCACCACCGCCGCGTAGGGGATCGACAGCCGCTTGGGCTGGCCGCCGAACTTCAGGGTGACGGTGAAGAAGGTCTCGCCCGGCGCCAGGTCCCAGTACTGGTGCTGCAGGATGATGGTCATCTCGTCGGGGTACTTGCCCAGCACCTCCGGCGGGCCGGAGACGCCCGGCGCCTTGGTCTTGAAGGTGATGTAGAAATGATGCTCGCCCGGCAGGCCGCCAGGCGCGGCGGCCCGCTTGAGGGCGGCCTTCACGACGCCGCGCAGGGCGTCCTGGGCCATCGCCTCGTAATGCATCAGGTCCTGGGGTGGCTTGTCCTGGGCCATCGAGGCGTCACTTCCCTACAACTTCAACAAGCGTAACGGTTCGCGCGCCGCTCGCAAAGCGGCTCATTCAGAAAGCGAACGCGTAATTTCAGGTCTCGTCGCCGGCGGCCGGCTGGGGCCCGCGCGAAACGGTGGCCACGCGCAGGGCGTTCGTGGTCCCCGGCGTGTTGAACGGGATGCCGGCGGTGACGACGATCTCGTCGCCCCAGGTGGCGAAACCCTCGCGCCGCGCCGCTTCCAGGGCCCCCGACACCGCCGCCGTCATCGTTTCGTGCGGCGCGATGACCACCGGGTGGACGCCCCAGACCAGGGCCAGGCGCCGGGCCGTCTCGACCACGGGCGTCAGGCCCAGGATCGGCGCGGTCGGCCGCTGGCGGGCGATGCGCAGGGCCGTCGAGCCGCCGTGGCTGTAGGCGGCGATGGCCTTGGCGCCGGCGGCGTCGGCCACATGGCGGGCAGCGGTGGCGATGGCCCCGGCCGAGGTGGTTTCGGCCGCCAGCGGCCGGTCGTCGATGATCCGGCGCCATTCCTCGTCGCGTTCCACGCGGGTCAGGATGCGGTCCATCATGTCGACCGCTTCCAGCGGGTACTGGCCGGCGGCGGTCTCGGCCGAGAGCATCACCGCGTCGGCCCCCTCGAACAGGGCGTTGGCGACGTCGGACGCCTCGGCGCGGGTCGGGGTGGGAGAACTGATCATGCTCTCCATCATCTGGGTGGCGACGATCACCGGCTTGCCCAGCTCGCGGGCCTTGCGGACGATGCGGCGCTGGGCCAGCGGCACCTCTTCCGGTGGCAGCTCGACGCCCAGGTCGCCGCGCGCCACCATGACCGCGTCGCTGAGCGCGATGATCTCGTCGAGATTGACCAGGGCCTGGGGCTTTTCCAGCTTGGTCAGGATCCAGGCCCGGCCGGCGACCAGCTCGCGCGCCTCGATGACGTCCTCGGCCCGCTGCACGAAGGACAGGCCGACGAAATCGACGCCCGCCTCCAGCGCGAAGGCCAGGTCCTCACGGTCCTTCACGGTCAGGGCCGGGATGGGCAGCATGACATCCGGCACGTTGACGCCCTTGCGGTCGCTCAGGCGCCCCGCGACCGTCACCGTCGTTTCCAGGTGGTCCTCGCGCACATGCTCGACGCGCAGCTTCAGCTTGCCGTCGTCGATCAGCAGGTTCATCCCCGGCGTGGCGGCGGCGATGATCTCCGGATGCGGCAACTGCACCCGCCGCGCATCCCCCGGCGTCGGCGACAGGTCGAGGCGGAAGGCCTGGCCCTTCTGCAGGATGACATGGCCATTGCTGAACCGCCCGACCCGCAGCTTCGGCCCTTGGACGTCGGCCAGCACGCCGATGGGATGGCCGGTCTTCTTCTCCAGCGCCCGGATCCAGGCCAGGTTCTGGGCGTGGGCGGCATGGTCGCCGTGGCTGAAGTTGAGCCGGAAGACATCGGCGCCGCCCTTGTGCAGGGCCTCGATCATCTCCGCCGAGGCAGAGGCCGGGCCAAGCGTGGCGACGACCTTGGCGCGGCGGCGGCGCAGGATGTGGTGACGACCGGGCATTCAGGCTCCCAAGGCGGTCTGGCCGGAGGCTTGCGCAGCCCTCCGACGATCCCGCGAACGTTCACGACGCGGGCCTTGTTGCGCCCGTCGTTCGACGGGTCCGGAACTGGCCTGTAACGGTCCCTAGGTCAACGCCCCCGCCGGTCACCAGCCTGTGTACGGGTCAGGCCAGCATCGTCTTGGCGGCGGCGGTGCGCACCTTGCGGTCGTCCAGCCCGTTGATCCCGCCGTTGACCAGCAGGGTGACGGCCTTGACGTCGTCGGTCAGGGCGGCGGCGACGCATCTGTGCTTGACGAAGAAGTTGGCCGCCGCCTCGGCGGAGGCCTTCACATCGGTGCGCAGAACGTTGGGGTCGGCCTCATGGCCGGCCTCGCGGTAGTTGGCGCGGCCGGTGATCTGCTTGACCCCGCCGCCGCGAAACCGCCAGCCGTCGCCCGGCTGGTCATTGCCCAGCTGCGCCTTCCCGAAGGCGCCGCCGTAGACGATGTTGGCGATGGCGTTCTGGTTGGCGGCGCGACCCTGCTTGCGCCCGAAGGTCTCGCAGTCGACGGCGCTGATCCGCGACCGCTTGAAGGTCTTCATCAGGCCGTCGACCGAGTAGTTCAGGCTCTCGGTCAGGGTCGAGAAGCCCTTGCTCTCGACATGCATCTGGCCGAGCCAATGCGCCAGCACCAGCCGGTCGGTCAGTTTGAACTTGGCGGCGGCCGCCTCAAGTGCGGCCAGGGTGCCGGGCAGGGCGTTGGGCGCGAAGGCGGCGAATTTCTGAGGATTGATCTGCGTCATGGCGGTCCCCCAATGAGCACAACTCAGCAGTATTTCTCGGGATAGACAATCTTCGGTTACACCAGTCGCTCGCAGCGCAGGGACTCCGGCGGGTCCGGCAGGTGACACCTGAGTATGATCCGGCGATCGGCGGTCAGCCGCGCGACCACGCCGTCGCCGCTTCCGGGCCAATAGGCTTCGGCAAACCGCCGCCAGCTGTCCCGGTGACGCAACCACACCCGTTGGGTCGATCGGACATCCTCGTTCGGCGGCCAGGTCCGGTCGTCGACCGTCCGGGCCATGACCTGGCGATAGGCGAGGTTCATGGCCTTATCGGCCTCGCGGGCCGCGGCCGATCCGTCTTTCAATCCGCCTGCTTCGAGATCCTTCAGCAGCGCTTCGTCGAAGTCGCGCAGCCGCGCCTCCTCGCGAGCGATGAAGACCCCCCGCAGCGTCCCGGAGGTATCGATCTCATTGCCGATCCTCGCCTCTTCCAGAGCCGTCCGGCTGGCGACAACCGATTTCCAGGTCGAGCGGCGAGCGGCGGGCCAACCCCGCTGCAGGCGCGCAAGGCGGCCATCGCGCTCAAGGTCCCTGCGGTGGTTCGCTTCGTAGGCACACTGGCTGCCCAGCATGCCGCTGCCGATGTTCTCGCAGATATCGACACCGGCCTTGGGATCGATCCGTGTCTCCTCGATGGCATCGAGCAGGCTGACGACGTCCATCTGAGAGAACCCGGCCAGGCAGGCAATTCGCCGGGCATAGGGCAGGTTCTGTTTGACCCCTTCGCCCTTGGCGTAGAGCATCATAAGCACCCCGGCACCCCATGGACCGCCGCGGTAGTTGGCCACGCGCGTCTCATCCAACTGGACGAAAGCGCATTTCCGGGCTCGCAGCGCATCCCGGCGCTCGTCGACGCCGTAGTAGTCGTCTGTCGGCGAACAGTCCTTGAGTTGACGCGCCTCTATCGGGCTTGGTCGGTCGGTCGCCGGTGCCTCAGCCGAGGCGCTGGCGGCGCAGATGGCTTCCATGGCCGTGATGCGAGGTTGCAGCGTGTCTGGAGGCGCTGGCTGCGTGACAGGCGCGGCGGCCATGCTCGTGGTCTCGGCGCCCTCGGCCGATCTTGAACGATCGGCCCGAACGACAAGCGCAGCGACCGACGCACAAACGACGATCACCGAGGCGCTGAGCGCCAACAGCCAGGGACGCATCGCCCTATCCGCATGTGAAAGCCGCATTGGAACAAAAAAGGAACATTTCGTCAAGCCGCGTCCGGGAGATCGACTGGCGTCTTACGATGTTTTTCCGTCTTCAGCCTTCCGGATCGTCCTCGTCCGGCTCGGCGACGCAGCTGTCGTCCCCGATTAGGCAGAGCAGGCCGTTGGTCCGCTCCAGGGTCATCATGTCGGCGATGGTGTCGGCCATGCCCGGATAGGCGAGGGCGGCGAAGGCGGTCCAGGCGTCGCGGTGCTTGATCCAGGCCCGCTGTGCGCCGCGCACCCCGTCCTTGGTCACCGTCCCGAAATTCTCGAAGTCGTGGGCCGTCACCTTCTTCCAGGCGGCGTTCAGGGCGGCGTCGTGCTGCTGAAGCCGGCCAGGCGCGGCGCGGTCGAAGGCCTTCTGGCTCAACCCCTCCAGCAGGCCGAGATTGCTGTCCTTGACCCTGTTCGCCGCCTCCTGGGCGAAGACCCCGCGCATCGTGCCCGACAGGTCGACCTCGCCGTTGGTCATCGCCTCGACATAGGCCGCCTCGGTGGCGATCACCCGGTCCCAGGCGGCCCGCTGCTGCGGCGTCCAGGCTTGCGCGATCGGCGCGATGCGCTCGGCCCGCTCATGGTCCTGCCTGCGCGAACCGATCACCGCGCACTGGCTCAGGCCATAGCCGCTGGTGACGTCGTCGCAGTAGTCGAACGCGCTATCGGCCTCCTCGCCCTTCATCCGCCCCTCCAGGGCGCTGATCCGGCCGGAGACCTCGAACGGCGCGCCGCCGACGGTGCAGGCCATGCGGATGGCGTAAGCCAGGTTCGGCTTCACCCCCCGGCCGTTGGCGTAGAGCATCATCAGGACGCCCGCCCCGGCCGGCCCATCGTTCTCTCCCCGCGCCATCTCGGCATAGGCGCAGTGGCGGGCCTTCACCGCGTCGCCCTCGCCGGTGATGCCGTAGTAGGCGTCGGACGAGTCACAGGTCTTCAGGGCAGCCAGCTGGCCGGCCGTCGGCCGGTCGGCGGCCGGCGGCTCGACTTTCCGGTACTTGGCGCAGTCGGCGACGCTCTGCGGGTATTCCCGCTGGAAATCGCTGTCGCCCCAGTACTCGGGTTCGGCCGCGGCGGCCGTGCACATCAGCACGGCGGCGACGGACAACAGGCGCCAAACCTTCATTCCGCAGCTCCCTCAGCCGATGGTGAGCCCTACTATCGCCCGCCGATCGCCGCTCGGCGAGCCCCTTCAACCGAGCAGGCAGACATCGCCCCCGGGGTGGGCGTCACCGTCGTCCAGCATGCAGAGCAGCCGGATCGTTCTCTGCCGGGTGACATAGGCGACCACGGCGTCGGCCTTCGTCGGCCAGGTCAACCGCATGAACCCCGCCCAGCTGTCCCGGTAGGCCAGCCAGAGCCGTTGTGTCCGACGGATATCGGCCTTGGCCGGAAACGCGCCACGGTCCGCCATAAGTCGTCGAAAGGCGTCGTTGAGAGCGGCGTCGTCGCGCGTCAGCGTCAGCCGATCGGCGCCGGGTCCCGCCCCCTTGGTCAGGGCCTCAAGCAATTCGATGTCGAAGTCGCGGATCTGGTCTCTCGCGGCCATGGCGGAGACAGTGCGGGCCGTGCCCGAAAGGTCGACTTCGTTGTCGACCCGGGCCTCGACGTAGGCCTCGCGGGCCTTGCTCAGTTTCGCGAAGGCCTTGCGCTGGACGGGATTCCAGGTCCTTCCGGCCGCCGCGAAGCGGGCATTCCGCTTCACCGTCTCCTGGCCCGACCAGATTGCGCTGCATTCACCCATGGCGAAGCCGCTGCTGGCCTCATCGCAGTAGTCGTAGGGCTCGTTCAGACCCTCGCCCCGCCGGCGCGCGTCGAGCGCCTTCACCCGACTGTCGATTTCGAAAGGTGAGAAGGCGTCAAGGCAGGCCATGTGGATGGCGAAGTCCAGATTCCGGCTGACGCCGTCGCCGTTGGCGTAGATCATCGCCAGGACCCCGGCGCCCGAAACACCATCCTCGAGATCGTCGGGTTTGGAGTCGAGTTGGACAAAGGCGCATCGGCGGGCCTTGATCCTGTCCGGCGCGCCGCCGAGACCATAGTACAGATCGACGCTGTCGCAGTCTTTCAGCGCCGCCGCCTGGGCTTTGGTGGGCCGATCGCCGGCTGGCGCGGTCGCGGTCTTCAGCGACCGGCAGATTGCCTGGCTTTCAGGGTATTTGCGGGCCCCCTTCTTGGAGTCGGCCCAGTCACCGGACTGGGCGCCGGCCGAGCCGAAAAGCGCAAGTGCGGCGAACGCGGCCGCCCACGGGGCGGAGCGCGAGACGAGAGCGGGCATCGGTCGAGCGGCCATCACGGATCCGAAGAATGATCGCGCATCAGAACAAAAGTGGAACTCGCCGTCAATGCCGGGGCTCGCGTCGATTGCGGTTCTTCGGACGCTACGGAGCGCACTGGACATTGGATCGGGAAAAGGTGGGGGGATTCTGTTGCCAGGCTCCCCCCGGGCCCCGCCTGAAGGTGCTAAACCCGCAGGGCTTTAGAGCGAGTGCTCCGGCGCTGCATTACGCGGCGACGGCGAACTCTTCAGCGAAGTTATCGTTCGCAGTTAGATTAAGACCCGAAACGGTGGGTCAAGCCGAGAGAAAGCAATCACCTTTACACGTCTGTCGATGCTGATCGGCCCCGCGCTTCCCGTGATAACTCGGGAGAGAGTGGTGGAGCCGCCGGGAATCGCACCCGGGTCCAGTCCGCTTATTACGTGCGCGTTTATCTCCATAGTCCGGGCAAGCCCGAACAGGACCAATATAGGCGCATCCCCCCGCGAAGGGAATGACCCGGCCGTCACATGTGTGTTTGGCCGATCTTAGACGGTGATTTCGC
Organism: Caulobacteraceae bacterium; assembly: GCA_004144935.1. GTDB lineage: Bacteria > Pseudomonadota > Alphaproteobacteria > Caulobacterales > Caulobacteraceae > Caulobacter. Next base: position 7,869 of record SDZP01000024.1, read on the forward strand.
CGACCAGATAGTCGGCGCATCGCCCCTTCAGCCCGACCCGCGCGCCGCGATCCTCGCACAGCACCGTGCCGCCCCGACGCGAAAGCTGGCGGCCGGTCAGGCGGGTCTTGCCCAGCCGCTCGGCCCAGTAGGGGGTGAGGGCGCAGTGGGCGCCGCCGGTGACCGGGTCCTCGTCGATGCCCTTGGCCGGGGCGAAGAAGCGCGAGACGAAGTCCCACGCCTCCGGCCCCTGATGGCGGGCGGTCACCGCCACGCCGATGTTGTCCAGCGGCCGGCAGAAGCGGGCCAGGGCGGCGAAGTCCGGGGTCATAGCCCCGATCGCCGCCGGGTCGTCGAAGATGGCCAGCAGGGTCATGCCCTCGACGATGGCCCGCGGCTGGGCCCCCAGCGCCTCGGCCAGGGCCGGCGGGACGGCGCTCTCGACGCCGCGCCGGGCCGGAAAGTCCATCTCCAGCAGGCCGTCCCCGCCCTGGCTGACCCGCAGCGGGCCGCTGAGGGTCTGGAAGACGACCTCCGCGCCCTTGAACCCCAGGTGGCGGAACAGGACATGGGCGCTGGCCAGGGTGGCGTGGCCGCAGAGCGGCACCTCGACCTCCGGGGTGAACCAGCGCAGGCCGAAGCCCTCGCCCTCGGCGACGAAGAAGGCCGTCTCGGCCAGATTGTTCTCGGCGGCGATCGCCTGCATCAGGCCGGCGTCGATCCAGGCCTCCAGCGGCACGACCGCGGCCGGATTGCCTTCGAATGCTTGGTCGGCGAAGGCGTCGACCTGGTAGAGGGGCAGTTTCATCGCTCGGTCTCCTCCAGCCCGAATTCCGACAGGATTGATCCAGAGTCAATCATAGTATTGTGTCGAGACAATTGGAGCACGCGATGACCTGGACCCCGACCCTGGCCGCTGGCCGGGAGCCGCTACACGAGCGCCTGCTGGCCGCCCTGGCCCGCGACATCGAGACCGGCGCCCTGCCGCCCGGAACCCGCCTGCCGGCCCAGCGGGATCTCGCCCATGCCGCCGGCCTGGGCCTCGGCACGGTCACCCGCGCCTACGCGGCCGCCGAGCAGCGCGGCCTGATCTCCGCCCGGGTCGGTCGCGGCTCGTTCGTCGCCGGGCGCGCCGCCCCGCCGGCCGAGACGATGATCGACCTTTCCCGCAACCTGCCGCCGATGGGCCGGGCCGAGGCGCTGATCGCCCAGGCCGTCGGCCGCCTGCAGCGCCGGCCGGATCTCATTACCGCCCTGGCCTACGCGCCGCGGGCCGGCGAGATGGCCCACCGCGCCGCCATGGCCGGCTGGCTGGCCACGGCCTGCGGCCTTGAGGGGCTGGGACCCGAACAGGTCATCCTCTGCGGCGGCGCCCAGCAGGGCATGGCTCTGGCGCTCGGCGCCGCCTGCCGGCCCGGCGACACGGTGCTGTGCGAGGAGGCGACCTACATGGGCCTCAAGCCGCTGGCGCAGGCGGCAGGCTACCGGCTGATCGGCGTCGCCCTCGACAGCGAGGGCATGGACCCGGCGGCGCTGGCCGCGGCGGCCAAGGCGTCCGGCGCAAAAGCCGTCTACCTCCTGCCGACCCTGCAGAACCCCACCGGCCGCACCATGAGCCCGGCCCGCCGCCAGGCCATCGCCGGGACGGCGCGGCGCCAGGACCTGTGGATCGTCGAGGACGACGTCTACGGCCTCTACGCCGGGACCTCCCGCCATCCGCCCATCGCCGCCCTCGCGCCAGAGCGGACCTTCTTCGTCGCCGGCCTCTCCAAGCTGGTGGCGCCCGGCCTGCGCGCCGGCGTGGTCGTGGCCCCGGACCCGGCCGGGCGGGAGCGTATCCTGCTGGCGCTCGAGGGCCTCTACGGCGCCGGCGACACCTTCAGCCGGATGATCGCCGCCCAGTGGGTCGAGGATGGGACCGCCGAGGCCATCGCCCGCGAAAACATTGCCGAAGCGGAGGTCCGGCTGGCCATGGCCCTCGACATCCTGGGCCCCGCCGCTGAGCGGCCCGGCGGTGAGGCCAGCCTGCATCTGTGGCTGCCGCTGGCGGAGCTGGAGGCCGAGCGGGTGGCGGGCCGGGCCCTGCGCGGCGGCGTGCAGCTGACCCCGGCCGACTCACCGCTGGTTGGGGAGGGGACCACGCGCGGCCTGCGCCTCTGCCTGGCCGCCGTGCGCGAGCGCGGGCGGCTGGAGCAGGGCCTCCGCATCGTCGCCGGGGCCCTGGCCGGCCGCGAGGCCGGCGAGACCGCCCGGGTCTGAACCTACATCGCGCCTGGGCCGCGCTCGATCGACAGCACCCCGGTGCGCGACAGCTCGACGAGGCCCAGCGGCCGCATCAGGTCGACGAAGCTGTCGATCTTGCCCGGCGCGCCGGTGATCTCGAAGACGAAGCTCTCGGACGTGGTGTCGACCACCCGGGCCCGGAAGATCTCCGAAACCCGCAGCGCCTCGACCCGCTCGGTCCCCGTCCCCTTGACCTTGACCAGCGCCAGCTCGCGCTCGACCCCGTTCGGATCCCGGGTCACGTCATGCACCCGCCGGACGCTGACCACCTTCTGCAGCTGGGCCTCGATCTGCTCCAGCACGTGATGGGCGCCGCGGGTGACGATGGTGATGCGGCTGGTGTGCGCCTTGCGATCGGTCTCGGCGACCGTCAGGCTTTCGATGTTGTAGCCCCGGGCGGCGAACAGCCCGACGACGCGGTGCAGCACCCCGGCCTCGTTGTCGACCAGCAGGGCGAAGGTGGCGAGCTGCTCGACCTCGGTCTCGTGCGCGAGGTCGTAGGCGGAGGCGGGTTGGCTGGGGAGGGTCAAGCGCGCTTCTTTCGGTCCTGGACGAGTTGGCGCGCCACGTGCTGGCGGAGAACCCGGTTGATTTCGGTCTGGTAGGGCGCAGCGCCGGCTCTGTCCTTGAACCAGCCGACGACGTCGGCGTCGAGGCGGATGGTCACCGGCTGTTTGACGGCCTTGTAGGGCCCACCACGGCGGGCATTGGCAAACTGTTCGGCGGTGATGGGCGGGATGTCGGAGAAATCGATTTCCTCGTCTCCCATCTCCTTGAGGCGCTGGAGTTCAGTCCGCTCCTCGTCGCTCGGGACATAGCCACCGGGGGGCGGCCTATATCGAACCATCTTCGTATTGCTTTCGCTCATGGCGTTCAGCCTTTCGCGCGCTGATCACGCGCACCAGATTGTCGTCGTCCGGGTCCGGATACAGGTGAACCACCACCAGCACACCGCCAGGTTCGACAAGGCCGATGGCCCACCATCGTTCCTCACCGTCCACCACGCGATCCGGGATGATCAGGTGGAGCGGGTCGGACCAGACGCCGGTGGCGCGCTCAAAGCTGACCCGGTGTTTGAGCCGATTGATCCGCGCCTTCTCAGCGTCCCACTCGAACTCCATCAACGCCTCATTATGTACGTACAAATATGTACGTCAATCTCAAACCAGTCTACGCCCCGCTTCATCGATCACCGAGCCCAGATCGTCCAGTTCCTCGGGCAGGATCATCTCGTTGTGCGCCTTGCCGGACGGGATCATCGGCAGGCAGTTCTCCGCCTTCTCGACGCGGCAATCGAAGATCACTGGCCCCGGATAGTCGATCATCTCCTGGATCTTCGCATCCAGCTCGGCCGGGTCGCTGCAGCGGATGCCCTTGGCGCCGTAGGCCTCGGCCAGCTTCACGAAGTCGGGCAGGCTCGATGAATAACTGTGGCTGTAGCGCTGGCCGTGCAGCAGCTCCTGCCATTGCCGCACCATGCCCATCCACTCGTTGTTGAGGATGAAGATCTTGACCGGCAGGTCGTACTGCACCGCCGTCGACATCTCCTGGATGCACATCTGGATGCTGGCCTCGCCGGCGATGTCGATGACCAGCGAGTCCGGATGCGCCAGCTGCGCCCCGACCGCGGCGGGCAGGCCATAGCCCATGGTCCCCAGGCCGCCGGAGGTCATCCAGCGGTTGGGCTCCTGGAAGCGATAGAACTGCGCGGCCCACATCTGGTGCTGGCCGACTTCCGTGGTGATGTAGGTGTCGCGGTCCTTGGTCAGGGCGTACAGCCGCTCGATGGCCAGCTGCGGCTTGATCGTCGTCTCGCTCTTGCCGTAGCGCAGGCAGCGGACCTCGCGCCAGGTCTCGATCTGCCGCCACCACTCGTCCAGCGCCTGCCGGTTGGCGGCGAGATTCTGCGCCTTCCAGGAGGCGATCAGGTCGGCCAGCACGCTGCCAGCGTCGCCGACGATGCCGATGTCGACCCGGACGTTCTTGTTGATCGAGCTGGCGTCGATATCGATGTGGATCTTCTTGGAGTTCGGCGAAAAGGCGTCCAGCCGCCCGGTCACCCGGTCGTCGAACCGCGCCCCGACGCAGATCATCACGTCGCAGTCGTGCATCGCATGGTTGGCCTCGTAGGTGCCGTGCATGCCCAGCATGCCCAGCCAGGCCGGGTCGGCGGCCGGGAAGGCGCCCAGGCCCATCAGGGTGCTGGTCACCGGCGCCCCGGTCATGGCCGCGAACTCGCGCAGGGCCTTGGCTGCTTCCGGCCCGGCGTTGATGACGCCGCCGCCGGTGTAGAAGATCGGCGCCTTGGCCTGGGCGATCAGCCGCGCGGCCTCGGCGACGCGGGCCGCGTCCCCCTTGGTGCGCGGCGCATAGGCATGGCCGAAGACCACCTCGTCCGGGCCCTGATAGACCCCGCGCGAGAACTGCACGTCCTTGGGCAGGTCGACCAGAACCGGGCCCGGCCGGCCGCTGGTGGCGATGTGGAAGGCCTCGTGCAGGATGCGGGGCAGGTCCTTGATGTCCTTCACCAGGTAGTTGTGCTTGGTGCAGGCGCGGGTGATGCCGACGGTGTCGGCCTCCTGGAAGGCGTCGGTGCCGATCAGGTGGGTCGGGACCTGGCCCGTCAGCACGACCATCGGGATCGAGTCCATCAGCGCATCGACGATGCCGGTGATGGCGTTGGTCGCCCCCGGGCCGCTGGTCACAAGCACTACCCCCGGCTTGCCGGTCGAGCGGGCATAGCCCTCGGCGGCGTGGGCGGCGCCCTGTTCGTGGCGGACCAGGATGTGTCGCAGGCGATCGCCGTGCTGCTCGTTGTCCTGGAACAGGGCGTCATAGATCGGCAGAACCGCCCCGCCCGGATAGCCGAACAGCACCTCGACCCCCTGGTCGACGAGGGCGCGGACCACCATCTCGGCCCCGGTCAGGGTGTCCAGCTGGACGGAAGCGGCGGCGGCGGGGGCGGTTTTCTGGTCGGTCATCACGAAGGTCTCGGGGATGGGGGTGTGGTCCGGACAACAAAAAAGGCCCCGGGGGGCCTTGGCGCATGCGGCCTTGAACGGCGTGCTCAGGACACGCCGGACACGGCCGCTATGTAAGTACTTCGCTCAGGATGCGCACGAAGATTGCTCCAAAATCACAGTTTGGTTCATGCCACGCGCCCAAATCGTGGTCAAGGCAGGGATCGGCGCAATTTCTTTCCAAATTTCATTTTACCCCCTCGATGTGGGGTGACGCCGGTCGCCGGAGAGGAAATTCTGCAGGCTGTCACCGAAATGGGTCCACTGGGGAAACCACCATAATGCGCTCTCTCTTCTTCGCCGCCGCCTTGGCCGTCGCGCCGCTCGCCGCCATCACCGCCCTGGCTCCGGCCACCGCCCTCGCGGCCGAGGCCAAGCCCAAGGACAGGGGCGGGGTCACCGTCTCCCAGCTGCGCAAGATCGTCGACAACCTCGGCTACACCACCAAGGACGGCAGCGGCACGGACTCGCCCAACTTCGAATTCACCGTCAACGACGGCGGCCTCGACATCTACATCCTCGTCGAGCAGAGCAAGAGCACCAACTACATCTGGATGAAGCTGGCCTTCGACAAGCTGAAGCCCGGCCAGGACCCCAAGGCCTTCCTCACCCAGACCGGGGCCATCCAGCCGGCCCACTTCTACCTCTACGAGGACGGCACCCTGGGCATGGCCGTCGCGGTCGAAAACCGCGACGTCACCCCGGCCGTGATCAAGCGCGGCATCGACATCCTCGTCGACGGGGCGGTCAACACCCAGGACTACTGGCTCACGAAGTAAGGCGTCCGCCGTCGCCTTTTTGGATCCAGGCCGGCCGTCCGCGGTCGGCCTGGCGTCCGTCCGCGCGTGAAGCTTGCCGGTGCCCATGAACGGCCGGGCCGAACCCGGCCATGCCCTGTCCTTGCGCGGTGACTCGGCGGCTTCACGGCGAAACTGGGCGGCTCGACATCGAACCCAATCAGCCTGGAAACCTGCCATGCGCCCACTGCTTATCGCCGCCGCCCTGGCCCTCGCCCCGCTGGCCGGGCTCACGACGGCTCCGCAGGCCTTCGCCGAGGCCAAGCCCACGCAGAAGGGCGGCGTGACGGTCAGCCAGCTTCGCGAGATCGTCGGCGATCTCGGCTACACCGTACAGGACGCCGACAGCAGCCAGAGGCCCAGCTTCGAATTCAAGATCACCAAGGCCGGCCTCGATATCTTCGTCCTCACCCAGGAGAGCGACGACGCCGGCCTCATCTGGCTGAAGCTTTCCTTCGACAAGCTGAAGCCCGGCCAGGACGCCAGCCTCTTCCTGCAACAGACCGCCGACATCTACCCCGCCAGCTTCTTCCTCTATGACGAGGGCACCCTCGGGATGATCGTCAGCATCGAAAATCGCGGCATCACGCCGGAAATCGTCCAGAGCCGGATCGATATCCTCATCGAGGCCGCGATCAGTTCCCAGCAGCATTGGCTGACCGACTAGCGCTGAGCAACAAGCCGCCGTTGTTTCCAATATTCCGCTCATCCCGGCGAAGGCCGGGATCCAGTTCGTAGATCACGTTGCTTCACGGAAAGCCCCGTGGGCGGTCTGAACCGCACAGCTCATACGGCCAGTCCTAGCCCCATGAACTGGATTCCTGCATTCGCTGGGAGCAGCGGATTGAAGGGGCGGCGTGAAGATCGCTTGAACCTAGGGCCTGACCGCGCGCCACTGCTCTTCAGAATCCAGGCTGTTCGCCCTCGGCCAGCCTGGAGCCTGGTTGCGCAGCCAGGTCAGCTGGCGCTTGGCGTAGCGGCGGGTCTCGCGCCGCGCGTCCTCCAGGGCCTGCGCCAGGGTGATCTCGCCGGCCAGATGGACGGCGAACTCCCGCACCCCCACCGCCTTCATCACCGGCAGGCGCGGATCCAGCCCGCGCGCCGTCAGCGCCGCCACCTCCGTCAGCGCCCCCGCCGAAAGCATCGCCTCCAGCCGCGCGTCGCAGCGGGCGTAGAGGTCCTCGCGCGGCGGCTCCAGGGCCAGCGCCCGCCAGCTGCCTTCTGGCAGGATGGGCCGGGTCTCCGCCTGCCAGGCGCTCAGCGGCCGCCCGGTCGCCTCCAGCACCGCCAGAGCCCTTGTCAGCCGCTGTCGGTCGCCGGGCGCAATCCGCGCCGCCGCCGCCGGATCGGCGATGGCCAGCCGGTCCCGCGCCGCCGCCTCGCCCTCGGCGTCGTACCGCGCCTCGACCGCGTCGCGCAGCGGGTCCGGCACCGCCGGCACATCGGCCAGGCCTTCGGTCAGCGCCTTGAAGTAGAGGCCGGTGCCGCCGACAACGATGGCCGGCCGCCCGCGGCCCTGAACAGCTTCCAGCACCGGCAGGGCGGCGCGCAGCCAGCGCCCGACGCTCCAGCCGTCGGCCCCGTCGGCGACGCCGAACAGGTGGTGCGGCGCCTGCGCGGTCTCGTCCGGCGTCGGCCGCGCGCTCAGCGCCGTCAGGTCGGCATACAGCTGCAGGGCGTCGGCGTTGACGATCTCGCCGCCGGTTTCCCGGGCCAGGCGCAGGGCCAGGGCGGACTTGCCGCTTGCGGTGGGTCCGGCGATCAGCCAGATGCGGGGCTCCATGCAGCTATCCATCACCCTTGTCAGCCCTGATCCGCAAGCCGTCTCGGAAGCGATCGACCGTGTCCGCGCCCAGACCGGGGCCGGCGACCCCCGACCGCTCGGCCCCGGCGCCGTCGACCTGGCTGCCGCCGGCCAGCCGATCCTGACCCGCGGCCTGCTCGACGCCGTGCTCGGCGACCTGCCGGTCGACATCTGCATCCAGCCCGCCGCCGGTCGCCGCAAGCGGCTGCTGGTCGCCGACATGGACTCGACCATCATCGGCTGCGAATGCCTCGATGAGCTGGCCGATTTCGCCGGCGTCAAGGCCGTGGTCTCGGAGATCACCGAGCGGGCCATGCGGGGCGAACTGGCCTTCGAGGGCGCCCTGCGCGAGCGGGTGGCCATGCTCAAGGGCCTGGAGCTGTCGGCCCTGCAGCGCTGCTACGACGAACGGGTGAAACTCAATCCCGGCGCCCGCACCCTGGTCCGCACCATGGCGGCGAGCGGCGCCCGCTGCCTGCTGGTCTCCGGCGGCTTCACCTTCTTCACCAGCCGGGTGGCCGCCGCCGCCGGCTTCCACGAGGACCGGGCCAACACCCTGATCGAGGACGCCGCCGGCCTCACCGGCCAGGTCGGCGAACCCATCCTCGGCCGCGAAGCCAAGCTGGCCGCCCTGCAGGACGAGGCGTTGCGCCTCGGCATCCCGCTGACCGAGACCCTGGCCGTCGGCGACGGCGCCAACGACCTGGCCATGATCGAAGCCGCCGGCCTCGGCGTCGCCTACCGCGCCAAGCCGGTAGTCGCGGCCCAGGCGCACGCCCGGGTCGACTACAGCGACCTGACGGCGCTGCTGTATTTTCAGGGGTATGCGGCGAACCAGTTCGTCTCCGACTAGAGCCGCGTCGCGAGGACCGCTCAGCCGCCCAAGGACGCCCTTCTCCCCCTGCGGGAGAAGGTGGCCCCGAAGGGGTCGGATGAGGGGTCGCACCGGCCTGAAACACGATCCGGCCAGACCGTCTCATCGCAGCTGAGGGACCTGTCGACCCCTCATCCGGCGCTTCGCGCCACCTTCTCCCGCAAGGGGACAAGGAAGCCCCGAGGCTAATCCCTGGACGGACTACTCCCCGCCGCCGCGTCCGAAGTACCGGAAGAACTCGCTATCCGGCGACAGCACCAGGGTCGCGTCGCCCTGGCCCAGGCTGGTCTCATAGGCCCGCATCGAGCGGTAGAAGCCCGCGAACGCCGGGTCCTTGCCGAAGCTTTCGGCGAACAGGCGGGCCCGTTCAGCGTCTGCCTCGCCTCGGATGCGCTCGGCCTCGCCGGTGGCGGTGCCGAGGATCTCCAGGGCCTTCTGGTCGCCCTCGGCGCGGATCCGCGTCGACTGCTGCTGACGGGCGGTCTTCATCCGCTCATAGACGGCGTTCTGGTTGGCCAGCGGCAGGTCGGCGCGCTTGATCCGCACGTCGATGACCTCGATGCCCAGCCGCGAGCTGGCGGCCTGGCGGGCCAGGTTGTTGCGGATGACCCCCATCAGCTCGCTGCGGCGGGTGGAGATGATGTCTTCGGAATCGGCGGTGCCCAGGGCCTGGCGCAGGGCGGCGTTGAGGCGCTGCTCCAGCCGGCGCTGGCCGTTCGTGCCGTCGCCGAGCGCAGTGTAGAACAGGTAGGGGTTCTTGACGCGGTAGCGCAGGAAGGCGTCGACCATCAGCCGTTCCTTGTTGCCGGTCAGGATCTCCTCCTGCGTCGCCTCCAGCATCTGGTTGCGCTTGTCGAAGCGGATGACGCTTTCCGACAGCGGGATCTTCACCTTCAGCCCGGGCCCGTCGCCGCGGCCGGGGGCGTTGACCACCCGGACCACCTTGCCCAGCTGGACGATGACGGCCTGTTCGGTCTGGCCGATCACATAGAAGGTCTGGCTGGCCAGCAGCAGCAGGCCGCCGACGAAGATGGCCAGGATGGTCAGCTTGTTGCGGTTGGTCATCATTGGGCGGCTCCCGCGCTACGCGGCGCCTGCACGGCGACCTTCGGCTTGAAGACGTCCGGCGACAGGACGATGGGGGCGGTGACGCCCTTGCCGTCGATGATCACTTTGTTGGACTTGCTCAGCACCCGCTCCATCGTCTCGATGTAGAGGCGTTGGCGGGTGACCCCGGGGGCCAGGCGGTACTGGACGTAGATCTGGTCGAAGCGCTGGGCTTCACCGACCGCCTCGTTGACCACCTGGGCCTTGTAGCCGAGGGCCGCCTGCTTGATCTGCGAGGCCTTGCCTTCGGCCTCGTTGACCTTGGCCTGGTAGTTCTGGCCGGCGGCGGCGACGTCCTGGAAGGCGGCGACGACCGGCTTGGGCGGCTCGGCGGCGCGGATCTGCACGGAGTCGACGAGGACCCCGGCGTCATAGCTGTCGAGGATCCGCTGCATCAGGGAGGCGGCCTCGGTCTGGATCCTTCCGCGGTCGGTGGTCAGGATGGGGTCCAGCTGGCTGCGGCCGACCACTTCGCGCATGGCGCTTTCGGCCACCGCCTTCACGGTCGAGGCCACGTCGGTGACGTTGAACAGCGACTTGCCGGCGTCGGCGATCTTCCAGTTCACCGCGAAGGGCAGGTCGACGATGTTCTCGTCGCCGGTCAGCATCAGGCTCTCGTCTTCCACCGTGCCGGCCTTCACGCCGCCGACGATGGTCTCGTTGATCGTCGTGACGTCGACCTTGCGATAGCCCTGGATCAGCGGCAGGTGGTAGCCGAGGCCGGGATCGAACTTGCCGGTCCAGGCGCCGAAGGTGGTGACCACGGCCTGTTCCTTGGCCCCGACCACGATGATGCCGGCCGCCAGATAGACCGCGACCAACAGGCCGCCGGCGATGGGGGCGTACTTGCGGACCATGTCCTCGCCCTCGCCGGGCGCGCCGCCGCCATTGCCGCCGCCGAACAGGCCGCGCAGGCGGTCGCTCAGGCGCTC
>SDZP01000025.1 GCA_004144935.1 Caulobacteraceae bacterium
CTGCAGGATCTTGGCAGCCGGCGCGGCCAGCACCCGCTCCTTCATCTTGGCGGCGATCGGGATGCGGACGCTGTTGTCGAGGACTCGGAACTGGGCCGCGGCGCTCTTGGCCTTCATGGCCGAGAAGACGGCCACCAGGCGGTTGATCTCCTGCTCCTGCTGGGCGTCGGCCTGGCCAAGCAGGGTCTTGATGTCGGCCTTGAGCACGTCCAGCGACTTGATCTTGCCGTCGACCTTGCTCTCGGCGGCGAGCAGCAGCTGAAGCTGGGTGTCGAAGCCCTCTTCCCGGGCGTCCAGCTGGCCGCGCCGGCTGCCAAGATCCTGCAGCATGCGCAGTTCGGACGGCGACAGGCCGGCCTCCTTGGCCAGTTCGGCGGCGGTCGGGGCGCAGACGGCGGCGGCGACCGGCTTGGGGGCCTCGGACTTCAGGGGCGGGGCCTTGGCGTCGGTCCCCTCGGCCCAGGCCTGGGCGCCGCTGAGCATCTTGGGCAGGGTGTCGGCGCCGGCCATGAAGTTGACGGCCAGAACCCCGGCGACGGCGACGCCGGCCAGGGGGAGGATACGGGGAATGCGGCTCACAGGCGGCCTCCGGGAATGGCGCGCAGGCGGCCCGAAACGGCTTCGGGCTCGAACAGGTCGTCGTCGATACGGGCGCGGGAGCGCGGCGTGGTCTGGGGCTCGAAGCGGGCCGGGGCGGTGCGCTCGCGGGCCGGCGGCGACGGCCGATCCAGCCAGTCGTCGTCGCGGGCCGGCGGGGCGGCGACCGCGCCATGGCGGCGCGGGCGGGCGGCGGCCAGCTGTTCGGCCAGGGGGCGTTCCAGCTCGGCGACCAGGGCCTGGGCGGCGGCGATGCGGACGTTGAGGTTTTCCTCGGCTTCGCTGCTGGCGGCGCGCAGGGCCATCAGACCGGCCTGGGCCCGCATGGCGGCGGCGTCGAGGTCGGCGACAGCCTTGGCGAAGTCGTCATGGCCCGAGCGCAGGGCCTTGAGGCGGCGCTCCAGGCGCCAGCCCATGCCGAGCGCCGCGACCAGCAGCAGGCCCAGCACGATGTTCATGGAAAGCGCGACGATGCTCATGTCAGCCTCTTCTGGACAGCCTGTTTGGCGGCTGGATCGAGGGGCGCCTCGCAGCGCACGGCGATGTGGTGATTGCGACGGCCCATGCGGCCGCGCGTCAGGGGGATGGAGCCGGCCCGCAGCTCGACCAGGCTGTCGGCCGTGGCGTTGAGCATGATGGTGTCGCCGACCTTGAGGTTCAGGACTTTCGAAAGCGGGGTCTGCTGCTCGTCGAGGACGGCGCGGACCTCCATCTGCGTGGTCCACAGCTCGGTCGCCAGGTGGCTTTCCCAGATGTTGTCGCGGCCGAACTTCTCACCCATGAACTGCTGCAGCAGCATCTTCCGGATGGGCTCGAGGGTGGCGTAGGGCAGCAGCAGCTCGATGCGGCCGCCGCGGTCTTCCATGTCGATGCGCAGCTTGACCAGGATGGCCGCGTTGGCCGGCCGGGCGATGGCGGCGAAGCGCGGGTTGGTCTCCAGCCGGTCGAGCACGAAGTTGACCGGGGTCAGGGGCTCGAACGCGGCCTTGGCGTCGGCCAGCACGACCTCGACCATGCGCTGGACCAGCACCCGTTCGATGGTGGTGTAGGGCCGGCCCTCGATGCGCATGGCGGCGGTGCCGCGGCGCCCGCCCAGCAGCACGTCGACGATCGAGTAGATCAGGTTGGAGTCGACCGTCAGCAGGCCGTAGTTGTCCAGCTCCTCGGCCCGGAACACCGACAGGATGGCCGGCAGCGGGATGGAGTTGAGGTAGTCGCCGAAGCGGATGGAGGAGATGTTGTCGAGGCTGACCTCGACGTTGTCGCTGGTGAAGTTGCGCAGGGAGGTGGTCATCAACCGCACCAGGCGGTCGAAGACGATCTCCAGCATCGGCAGGCGTTCGTAGGAGACCAGGGCCGAGTTGATGATCGCCCGGATGCCGGTGCGCTCGCCGCTCTCGTCGTCGGAGAGGTCGAAGCCCAGCAGGCTGTCGATCTCGTCCTGGTTGAGGATCCGCTCCGAGCCGATCAGGCTGTCGGCCTCGCCCTCGCCGGCATCCCACTCGCCGCCAGCCGCCGGCGCGCCATCGCCGTTGGTGGCGGCCCACTGGGCCAGGGCGTCCTGATCTTCGGTTTCGTCGGCCATGGGGGTGCGCGGGGTAGCCTTGCGGCTACTGGACCAGCATCTCCTCGATCAGGACGGCGTTGACCTTGTTCGGCGCGGCCAGCAGGTTGACCCGGCGCAGGATCTCCATGCGCAGCTGGTAGCTGCCCTGGCTGCCCGACAGGTCTTCCGGGCGCAGTTCGCGCAGGAAGGTCTGGAACATGTCGTTCATGCGCGGCATGTCGGGGGTCAGCTCCTCGGCCACCTCCTCGTTCGGCAGTTCCAGGGTGAGCTTGAGCTTGAGGTGGCTGAGACGGCCGCCCTCGCCGCTCTGCAGGTCCACCAGGATGTCGGGCAGGGTGTAGAAGACCACGCCGTCGGGGCCTTCCTTGACCACCGGCGCGTTGGGATCGGGCTTGCCGCCGTGGTCTTCCTTTTTCTTCTTCTTGGGCTTCTTGGCCTCTTCGCCGTGCGCCTCGGCGGGCTTGGGCTTGAGGAACATGAAATAGGCGCCGGCCCCGCCGCCGCCGAGCACGCCGAGCGCCGCGACGCCGGCGATGATCAGCACCATCAGCTTCGGCTTCTTCTTGGCCGGAGCCTCCCCGTCCACGCCTTCGGCCCCCTCCTGGGGCGCCTCAGTCTGCTTGGCCTTGTCCTTGGACACTGGGTCTGGATCTCACAGTTGCACCGCGCGTGAGTCCTTACTGGGGCCAGTTGGTTAAGGATGGGTTTGTAAGCCCGGCGACGGCGCCCGGCAGATTTCGCCGGGAGCGCGGCGTTAACCTTCTTATTTGCTGTTTTTATTCAGATTTTCGAGTTGGCCCGGAGCTTGCAGGTTCACCGTCGAAGGCGACGCTCGGTCGCGGCTGTTAACGGGAGAGCCAAGTGGACAACACGCTGTACATCAGCCTGTCGCGCCAGATGACCCTGCGCCGCGAGATGGACATCATCGCCAACAACATCGCCAACGTCGACACGACAGGCTTCAAGGTCGAGAACCTGATGGTCCGCACCGAGCCGGCCGCCCCGGCCCGGATGGCCGACGGTCCCAACCCGATCAAGTTCGTGCTGGACGACGGCGTCGCCCGCGATTTCACCCAAGGCTCGATGCGCGCCACCGGCGCCACCTTCGACCTGGCCATCGAGGGCAAGGGCTTCTTCAAGGTCGAGACGGAGGCCGGCACGCGGTACACCCGCGACGGCCGCTTCACCCTGTCGCCCGAGGGCAAGATCACCACCCAGGAGGGCGACGCGGTCCAGGGCGAGAGCGGCGAGATCGTCCTCGATCCGGCCAAGGGCCAGGTGGCCATCGCCAAGGACGGCACGGTCAGCCAGGCCGGCGAGAAGGTCGGCAAGGTCGGCGTCTATCTGTTCGACGACCGCTCGGTGCTCGACAAGGACCGCGGCAACCTCCTGAAGAACACCTCCAACAGCGAGCCCACGCCCGACACCGTCAGCCGCGTGCAGCAGGGCATGCTGGAGGGCAGCAACGTCAATCCGATCCTGCAGATCACCCGGATGATCGAGGTCAGCCGCGCCTACGAGAGCGTGGTCAAGACCATGGAAAACACCGCCGACCTGTCCCGACGCGCCGTCGAGCGCCTCGGTCGCGTCGCCTAAGGAGTAACAGTCGATGCAAGCTCTCCGCACCGCCGCCACGGGCATGTCGGCCCAGCAGCTGAACGTCGAGGTCATCTCGAACAACATCGCCAACATGAACACCGTTGGCTTCAAGCGCCAGCGGGCCGAGTTCCAGGACCTGCTGTACCAGACCCTCGAGCGGGCCGGGACGCAGTCGTCCGATCAGGGTACGGTGGTGCCGACCGGCATCCAGATCGGCGCCGGCGTCAAGGCCGGCAGCACCTACCGCATCACCTCGCAGGGTTCGCTGACCCGCACCGACAACCGCTACGACGTGGCCATCGAGGGCCGCGGCTACCTGCAGGTGCTGATGCCGTCGGGCGAGACCGCCTATACCCGGGCCGGCAACCTGGCCGTCAACGACCAGGGCCAGCTGGTCACCGAGGACGGCTACCTGATCCAGCCGGCCGTCACCATTCCGCAGGACGCCGTCGACGTCGCCATCTCCAAGACCGGCCAGGTGCAGGTCACCAAGCAGGGCACGCCGACACCTGAAGTCGCCGGCCAGATCGAACTGGCCACCTTCATCAACGAGGGCGGGCTGGAAGCCATCGGCGACAACCTGTTCATGCAGTCGGGCGCCTCCGGCGAGCCGGTCACCGGCAACCCCGGCGCGACGGGCTTCGGCCAGTTGCTGCAGGGCTACACCGAGGCCTCGAACGTCGACGCGGTCAGCGAGATCACCGCCCTGATCGTCGCCCAGCGGGCCTATGAGATGAACTCCAAGGTCATCACCACGGCCGACGAGATGCTGCAGGCCGCCAACCAGGTGAAGTCGTAGCATGCGCGCCCTGCTCCTGAGCGCGGTCGCCGCCCTGGTCTTCGCCGCTCCGGCCTTCGCCGGGCCGGTGACCCTGCGGGCCGAGGTGTCGGACGCCGACGGCCGGGTGACGCTGGGCGACCTGTTCGAGGGCGCCGGCGGCGCCGCGGGCATCCTGATCGCCAACCGGGCCGGGCCGAGCGTCGTGCTCGACGCCCAGGCGGTGCAGGTCATGGCCCGCCGCGCCGGGCTGCAGTGGGACAATCCGCAGGGCTTTCGCCGCATCGTCGTGCGGGCCGGCGGCGGCGGGTCGGCCGCGGCCGGGCCGGTGGCGGCGCGCGGCAACGTCGATGTGCTGACCTACGCCCGCTCCCTGAGCGTCGGCGAGATCGTCCAGCCGCAGGACCTGGTCTGGGCCAAGGCCGCCGGCGCCCCCGCCGACGCCCCCCGCGACGCCGACCAGATCATCGGCCTGGCCGCCAGGCGGCCGCTGCGCGAAGGCGCTCCCGTCGCCGGCCGCGACGTCTCCGCTCCGCTGGTGATCAAGGCCGGCGAGAGCGTCAACGTCACCTGGTCCGACGGTTTCGTCACCCTGACCATGCAGGGCAAGGCCCTGAAGGCCGCCGCCACCGGCGAGTCGTTCAATCTGCAGAATCCGACCTCGAAGAAGATCATCGAGGCGATCGCCACCGGCCCCGGCGAAGCCGCCGCCGGTCCGCAGGCTCAGGCGCTCAAAAGCGCCGCCGCCAGTTCCTACGCCGCTCGCTAGAGGCCACACCCATGCGCATCACCCTGCTCGCCATCGCCGCCCTGGTTCCCTTGGCCGCCTGCACCTCGACGCTCAACGACACCAAGGACGCCGTCTTCGGGCCGCAGCTGGCTCCGGTGGGCTACCCGGCCCAGCTGGCCCCGCAGACCCAGAGCTTCGTCGACGTGCGGCAGGAGCCGCCGCAGGCCGCCTCCGCCAACAGCCTGTGGCGCACGGGGGCGCGGGCCTTCTTCAACGACCAGCGGGCCGGCCGCATCGGCGACATCCTGACCGTAAACATCGATATCGACGACAGCGCCCAGACCCAGAACACCAGCAGCACCACCCGCACCAGCGGCATGAAGGCGGGCCTGCCGCACTTCTTCGGGCTGGAGGGGAGCCTCGGCCAGCTGTTCCCGGGCGGCTTCGACCCGGCCAACGCCATCGAGACCAACGTCAACAGCGGTTCGACCGGGGCCGGGGCCGTGGCGCGGGCCGAGAAGATCAACCTGACCATCGCCGCCGTGGTCACCGGCATCCTGCCCAACGGCAACCTGGTGATCCAGGGCGTGCAGGAGGTGAAGACCAACAACGAGGTCCGCCGCCTGACCATCAGCGGCATCGTGCGGCCGGCCGACATCAGCGCCGCCAACACCATCAAGCATGACCAGATCGCCGAGGCCCGCATCAGCTATGGCGGCCGCGGCGACCAGAGCCGGGTGCAGAAGACCCCGGCCGGCCAGGCGCTGATCGAGACTTTCACCCCGTTCTGACGGGGACCGCCGGGGGGCGAGACGCAAAAATACCACGGCGGGATCCAACCCGCCGGTCCGGCCCGGCAATTTCTGCCGCCGGCTGAACCGTTTGCGCACCCCCTGCGTTGGAGACCTGTAGGGAGGCGCCAAACCATGATCCGCACCGTCGCCATCACCGCCATGACCGCCTCGGCCCTGTTGCTGGGCAGCTGCATGCACGGGCAGACCGCCATGGCCTCGGGCATGGCCTGGTCGCTGCACGAGACGCCCGAGGAGGGCGCCAAGCTGGCCTACGGCGCGCCCAATTCCGACAACGTCGCCCTGATGCTGACCTGCCAGCCGGCCTCCGGCGATGTGCGGGTCTCCACCTCGGCCCTGCAGCCGACGCCGGCCATCGTGCTGAAGTCCGGCCGCACCGAGTCCGCCCTGCCCGCCACCGCCACGCCGAGCATGGGCGAGGGCCACTTCCTGGAAGCCGGCGCCAAGGCCAACGATCCGGTCCTGGCCAGCTTCGCCCGCACCGGCGACATCACCCTGATGCAGGGCAAGGACCGCATGAAGCTGAGCGCCAACAGCGGCGACCGCCCGCAGATCTCGAAGTTCTTCGCCACCTGCGCGGCGTGATAGACTGGGCGGCATGAAAGCCGCCCTGCCCCTCCTCGCCGCCCTGCTTCTCGCCACCCCCGCCATTGCGCAGGATGAGCGCGTCTGGTCGCTGGTCGAGAGCGAGAGGAGCGTCATGCTCATCTATGGAACGCCGGACAGCGATGATCTCTTGGCGGGAGTGACCTGCCGCAGGGGATCGAACGAAGCTTCGGTCCATCTGACCGTCGAACACACCATCGGCTTCTTCAAGACCGACAACGAGATCTGGATGGACCGGCGGGGTGAGGCTGAGCCTTGGGAGGTCAAGATCGTCATCGCCGGGATGCGTGTCGAGGCTTCGGCCCTTCCCGACGAGATGAACGGCGGCTCGATCCTGCGCGTGGACACGCCAACAGATGGCCCGCTGCTGGCGGCGATCGGCAACAGCGGCCGGCTTCGCGCCAAGGCCTTCAGGGAAGTCGTCGACCCGCCGCCGTTCCGGCAGGCCGACTTCGACCGCTTTATTCAACTCTGCAAGGTCAGGGGACCCGAGGGCTCCTGACCCCTACTGGCCGTTCTGCGGCACCAGTCCCCAGGCCCCCTGGCCCAGGATGCAGGTCGAGGCCTTGGGCGGACAGAGGCCCTGCGAGCGCTCGGCGTAGATCTGCTCGATGATCTCCGGATTGGCCCGCAGCGCCTCGCCGCGCAGGCGGGTCGATTCGGCGATGCCGCGCGCCGTCTCGATGGCGGCCTCGGCGTTCGCCCGGGCCTCGGCGGCCTTCTGCTGGGCGGCGAGGGTGCGTTGCTCGGTCTGGGTGCGGGCCTCGACGGCGGCGGTGACGCTGGCCGGGTAGCGGATGGTGCCGACCCATTCCATCTGGCTGATCTCGACGCCTTCGGCGGCCCATTTGTTGCGCACCCGCTGGAAGGCCTTCTGGATGACCATCTGGCGGCCGGCGCCCATCAAGGAGCCGGTGCAGGGCGGGGCGTTGGCGGCCGGGGTCGGGGTGACGCCCGAGGCCGTGCCGACCGGGTTGAGGTTGCAGGACACCGGCACCTGCTCGGTCTCCTTGGCGATGGCCGAGCGCACGTCGTTGCGGATCTGGCCGTCCAGCAGGTCATCGAACGGCTGGCGCCAGCGGGCGTAGAGGTCGGCGGCCCGGTCGTCGCGCACCCGGATGGTCAGGTTGACGTCGGCGGTCATCGGCAGGCCGGTCTGGTCGGCGAAGGCGATCTCCTCGTTCTCCTTGCCGTCGCTGTTGGGCTCGCGGGTGTAGCTGTAGGTCCGCTGGCGGGTCGGGTAGACGATGATGTCCTCGCCCAGCCCCTTCCAGTGCCAGCCGGGGCGCAGCTCGGTCAGCTGCACGCCGGGGTTCTCGCCGAACTTGGTGGTCTTGATGCCGGCCTCGCCGCTCTCGACTGTGGTGCTGCAGGCGGTCACCGTGCAGCCGGCCCCGGCCAGCAGCAGGACCAGCGCGCCGATCATCAGCACCCCGCGGCCGATGTTGCCGCCGGCCCTGCCGATCTTCGACAGCCTGGAATCGTTCATGCTCATGGAAGTCCCCTCGAAAAGCCTGGCCCGCAGGCTGACGGTTCAGGGGACGCGCGGCAAGCGCTAGGAGCGGGCGTCCTGCCGCGCCCGGTAGTCGAGCATGGCGTCGCGCACCCATTTGCAGGCGCCCGTACGGCCGACCAGGGTCGATTCCTCGACCAGTCCCTGGAGGTCGGTCTGCACCAGGACGTCGCAGCGGGTCCGGGTCCAGGCGAACATCATCTTGCGGCCGACGGTCTCCTTGCGGTCGGGCAGGCCGAGGGTGCGGTAGACCACCGCCACGTCCTGGCCCTTCATGGCGTCCAGCCCCTCGCGGATCGGCTCATAGACCCGGTTGGGGCCGGTCGCGCAGCCGCTCATCGCCAGGCCGACGGCCAACAGCGCCATCCCCCGCATCACACCCGACCTCATCACGCTGTTCCCCCTCAGGCCCGGCGACCAGCCGTGGCCACATTGTCCAGGCCAAGGGCGCTGAGCGCGCCGCCGGCGATGCCGGCCGCGTCGAGGCCGGCCTGGGCGTACATCAGATCCGGCTTGTCCTGGTCCTGGAACACGTCCGGCAGCGCCAGGGTGCGGACCTTGAGGCCCCGGTCCAGCGCCCCGTGCGCCGCCAGTTCCTGCAGGACGAAGGCCCCGAAGCCGCCCATGGCGCCTTCCTCGATGGTGACCAGCGCCTCATGCTCGCGGGCCAGCCGCAGCATCAGCTCGATGTCGAGCGGCTTGGCGAAGCGGGCGTCGACGACGGTGGCCGACAGGCCGCGCGCGGCCAGCAGGTCGGCCGCCTTCAGCGTCTCCGCCAGGCGGGTGCCGAACGAGACCAGGGCCACGGCCGTGCCCTCGCGCATCACCCGGCCCTTGCCGATCTCCAGCGGCTCGTTGACCGCCGGCATGATGAGGCCCGACCCTTCGCCGCGCGGGTAACGGAAGGCGCTCGGCCGGTCGTCGATCGCCGCCGCCGTCGCCACCATGCGGGCCAGCTCGACCTCGTCGGCCGCCGCCATCAGCACCATGCCGGGCAGCGCGCCCATGAAGCCGATGTCGAAGCTGCCGGCGTGGGTCGGGCCGTCGGCGCCGACGAGGCCGGCGCGGTCCATGGCGAAGCGCACGGGCAGCCTCTGGATGGCGACGTCGTGCACCACCTGGTCGTAGCCGCGCTGCAGGAAGGTCGAATAGATGGCGCAGAAGGGCTTCATGCCGTCGGCGGCCAGGCCGGCGGCGAAGGTCACCGCATGCTGCTCGGCGATGCCGACATCGAAGCAGCGCTTGGGGAAGGCCTTCTGGAACAGGTCGAGGCCCGTGCCGGACGGCATGGCGGCGGTCACCGCCATGATCCGGTCGTCCTTCTCGGCCTCCTTCACCAGGGCCTGGGCGAAGACCTTGGTGTAGCTGGGCGGGCCGGCGGCGGCCTTGGCCTGCTCGCCGGTGACGACGTTGAACTTGACCACGCCGTGGTACTTGTCCTCGGCGCTCTCGGCCGGGCCGTAGCCCTTGCCCTTCTGCGTCACGATATGGACCAGCACCGGCCGGTTCATCTCCTTGACGTTCTGCAGGACCGGGACCAGCGCATCCAGGTCATGGCCGTCGATCGGCCCGACGTACTGGAAGCCCAGCTCCTCGAAGAAGGTGCCGCCGGTGACCATGCCGCGGGCGTATTCCTCGGCCTTGCGGGCCGCTTCCTGCAGGCTCTTGGGGAAGACCCGGCTCATCGACTTGCCGAGGTTGCGCAGCGACTGGTAGCCGCCGGACGACACGACCCGGGCCAGATAGGCGCTCATGCCGCCGACCGGCGGGGCGATGGACATGTCGTTGTCGTTGAGGATGACGATGATCTGGCCGGTGGTCTCGGCGGCGTTGTTCATCGCCTCGTAGGCCATGCCGGCGCTCATCGAGCCGTCGCCGATCACGGCGATGACCTTGTTCTCCTCGCCCTTGGCGTCCCGCGCCGCGCAGAAGCCGAGCGCCGCCGAGATCGAGGTGGCGGCATGGGCGGCGCCGAAGGCGTCGTACTCGCTCTCCGCCCGCTTGGTGAAGCCTGACAGCCCGCCGCCCTGGCGCAGCGTGCGCATGCGGTCGCGGCGGCCGGTGAGGATCTTGTGCGGATAGGCCTGGTGGCCGACGTCCCAGATGACGATGTCCTTGGGAGTCTCGAACACATGGTGCAGCGCCACGGTCAGTTCGACCACGCCCAGGCCCGCGCCCAGGTGCCCGCCGGTGACGGAGACCGAGTCGATGGTCTCGGCCCGGACCTCCTCGGCCAGCTGCTTCAGCTGAGGCAGGGTGAAGGCACGCGTGTCCGCCGGCGAGGCGACGGTATCGAGCAGCGGAGTCACTGGGGGCATCAATGCGCAGTCCATGCCGGCGCGATCTGCCGCGCGCCCTTGAACAGGCAAACTAGCGCTCGCGGCGGGCCCTGCAAACCAAAGGCTGAAGGATTCCCGAGAATTCCGCGTGCAGACGGCCCGCCAGGCCCCCTCAGGGGCCTGGCTTCAGCGATCTAGAGCAGCCAGCCGCCGGTATCGGCGCGCACATCGCCGTTGACGCTGAGCTGGTAGTCGGCCCGTCCGTCGCCATCGATGTCCAGCCGCACGGTCGAGGTGTTGTTGGCAGCCGTGTAGTAGACATAGAGCTGGCCGGCGGTCTTGGTGAAGCCGGTGAGACTGACCTGGAAGGCCGGATCCCCGGCCAGGGCGCCGTTGGCGTCGATGCCGCTGAAGTCCAGCTTGTCGACGCCGACCTCGTAATCGAACACCGAGTCGATCTCCAGCACCGGCTGGCTGACGCTCTCCTGCAGCACCCGGAAGATGTCGGCCCCGCCGCCGCCGGTCATCTGATCGCGGCCACGGCCGCCGATCAGGACGTCCTCACCGAGGCCGCCAAACAGCTTGTCGGCCCCGTCCAGCCCCGACAGCACGTTGGCCCCGTCGTTGCCCTTGAGGGTGTTGCCGTCGGCGTTGCCGGTCCCGTTCAGATTGTCCGTCGTGTAGAGTTCGAGCGCCTCGAGGTTCTCGGTCAGCACAAAGCTGACGTAGGCGCGCACCAGGTCGCTGCCCTGCCCGGCCGCCTCGGAGATGCTGTCGCCGGCCGAATGCACGACATAGACGTCATTGCCGGCCCCGCCAAACAGGCTGTTGGTCCCGGCCCCGCCGTCCAGGTTGTCGTTGCCGCCGCCGCCGACCAGGGTGTCGGAGCCGTCGCCGCCGTCCAGCCAGTCGTTGCCCGAGCCGCCGGTCAGGGCGTCGTCGCCGTCGCCGCCGAACAGCTTGTTGGCGCCCAGGCTGTCGAACAGCGTGTCGTTGTCGTCGCCGCCGTCCAGAATGTCGTTGCCGGCGCCGCCGGTCAGAGTGTCGTCGCCGGCGTCGCCGAACAACTGGTCATTGGCGTCGCCCCCAATGATCTCGTCATCGCCGCCGCGGCCGCGCAGGACGTCCTTGCCCAGACCGCCGAAGATGAAGTCGCCCAAGCCTCCGCCGGTGAAATTGTCAGCGCCGGTCGTGCCGAAGAAGTTGCGCTGGTCGGCCTGACCGAAGATCAGGTAGGCGACGCCCGAATTACCGCCGTTCGGGTCGGCGTAGGGGGCGCCGACCAGAAAGTCGTCAAGGCCGTCGCCGTTGACATCGCCGGCCGCGCCGATGCTGGTGGCGGCCTGGTCACCAGCCGCCGCGCCCTGGATGCGAATGCCGTCGGCGGCGGTCAGCCCGGCGAGGTTGAGGTTGGCGGAGAATCCGCCGGCCTTGCCGAACAGAACGTAGGCGGCCCCTGAATCACTTCCCCCTACATCTGACCGCCGCGCGCCGACGAACAGGTCGTCGAAGCCATCGCCGTTGACGTCGCCCGCCCCGGAGACCGTCCGGCCGGCTATGTCGTTCGCCGCGATCCCGGCGATCCGGAAGCCGTTGGTCCCGTTGAGGTCATTGACGCTGAGGCTGGCCGCGAACCCGGAAGCGGCGCCGAAGACGACGTAGGCGGCCCCGGACGCGCTGCCGTTGGGGTCGGCGGCGTAGGCGCCGAAGATCATGTCCTGGTAGCCGTCGCCGTTGATGTCCCCCGCAAGGGCGGCCGTGCCGAGGCGATCGTTGGCCGCCCCGCCGGTCAGCACGAAGCCGTTGGTTCCATCCAGGTTGGTTACCCCGATCGTCGCGGCCGTCGCGCCCCGGCCGAAGATCACATAGCCTGCGTTGGCGCTCACCCCGCCAATGACCAGGTCATCGTAACCGTCCTTGTTGATGTCGCCGCCGCCGCCGACGTCCCAGCCAAGGTCGGAACCGGGCCCCGGTCCGATGATCCGAAAGCCGTTCGAGCCGTTCAGGCCGGACAGCTCGATAGCCGCCGGCCTGGCGGAAGCCGAGCCGTAGACGACGTAGACCGCCCCGGCGTTGACGCCGTTGATATCGGCGGCATAGGCGGTGACCACCATGTCGTCGTAGCCATCGCCATTGAAGTCACCGGCCGCCGAGACCGCCCAACCGCCGAAGGCCGTAGCCTCGGCGCCGTTCAAGCGAAAGCCGTTGCTGCCGTCGAGATCGGCGACGTCGAGCGCCGCCGCGCGAGGACCGGCGCCGCCATAAACAATGTAGGAATAGCCCGAGAAGGTTCCGTTGGGTGAGCCGCCTGGCGCGGACACGACCAGATCGACCGCCCCGTCCCCGTTGATGTCGCCTATCCCGTCCACGTCCCAGCCGAGGAAGTACCCGCTCTGGGTGGTCGAAATGACAAAGCCGTTGGTTCCGTCGAGCGTGGTCAGGTCGAGGCCCGCTGTGAAACCGCCGCTGCGGCCGAAGACGACATAAACGCCGCCGCCGTCGCCGCGGGCTGTGACCACGAAGTCGTCGACCCCGTCCTTGTTGAAATCGCCCAGTCCTTCGACGGCCCAGCCCATGAAGGTGCTGGCCGCCAGGCCGTTGATCTGGAAGCCGGTGCTCGGATCCAAGCTGGCAAGGTTGATGATCGCCGGAAAGCTCATGTCCGATCCCCCCAAGGGCCCGGGCGTCGCGACCGGGTCTATCGGATTGCGACGCTACCCAATTTAGGCAGTGCTAGCTATAACGACGTTTTCAGTTTCGCCGGCCAAGGACGAAGTCGACCGAGTCGCGCAGCACGGATGCCCGTTCGCCGAAGCCGTCCAGATGCGCCCGCGTCTGCGCGGCCAGCAGCTCGACCCGCTCCTTGGCGGCGTCGAGACCCAGCAGGGTGACGTAGTTGGCCTTGCCCTTCGCCGCGTCCTTGCCGCCGGCCGCCTTGCCGAGCTGGGCCGGGTCGCCCTCGGCGTCGAGCACGTCGTCGGCCATCTGGTAGGCGAGGCCCAGATCCTGGGCGAAGGCCATCAGGGCGTGGCGTTCGGCTTCCTGGGCATGGGCCATGACCAGCGGGATCTCGAAGGCGTAGGCGATCAGGGCCCCGGTCTTCAGCCGCTGCATGCGTGCGACGCCGCCGAGGTCTTCGCGCACCCCCAGGATGTCGATCATCTGGCCGCCGGCCATGCCCTGCGCGCCCGACGCCACGGCCAGCTTGCGGACCAGTTCGGCGCGGACCGCGCCGTCCGGGTGGGTGTCGGGATGGGCCATGATCTCGAAGGCGGCGCTCTGCAGCGCATCGCCGACCAGCACGGCGGTGGCCTGGTCATACTCGATGTGGACGGTGGGGCGGCCGCGCCGCAGATCGTCGTCGTCCATGCAGGGCAGGTCGTCATGCACCAGGCTGTAGGCGTGGATACACTCCAGCGCGCAGGCGGCGCGCAGGACGGGGCGCTCCGGCAGGTCGAACATCTTGCCCGTTTCCAGGGCAAAGAAGGGCCGCAGCCGCTTGCCGGGTCCCAGCGCCGCATAGCGCATGGCCTCGGTCAGCCGGCCCTCGGGGCCGTCGGCGCGGGGCAGCAGCGCATCCAGCGCCACGGTGACAAGATCGGCCGCCTCGGCGATCCGGCGGTCGAGGCTGAGAGACATCAGCCGAACTCGGCCGGTTCGACGCCGGTAGGTGTTCCTTGCGCGAGAACGACCTTCTCGACGCGCAGGCGGGCCGCCTCGAGCTTCTTCTCGCAATGCGCCTTCAGCAACGCGCCGCGCTCATAGACGCCGATCGATTCCTCAAGCGGGGCCTGGCCGGACTCGAGCGTCTGAACGATGCGCTCCAGCTCCTTGAGGGCGTCCTCGAAAGACAGGGCGTCGATGGCGGCGGTGTCGGTCATGTCGCTTCCTGGGGGAAAGCGGGCACCCTAGAGAGCCGGACGAAACCGGGCAACGATGCAAGACAGTCAATTTCGGTTGAAGCCGGCGTGGCCGTCAGCCGCGCACGAATTTCCGCGCGCACCAGTAGCGGAAGCCCTGGTCCTCGACGCATTGCCAGCCCTGGCGGCGCAGGGCCGAGCCGACCCGCTGGTTGAAATAGCCGTGGGCGACGATCAGGACGTCCTGCCCCTGGTCGGCCATGGCCCCGACCATGCGGGCCGCGTCGGCGGCGCGTTGTTCGGCCTGGCGGTGGGTCTCGACCTCGTCGTGCTTGTCGCTGAGCACCCAGTTGAGCCGCGCCAGGAAGCCCCAGATCTTCGGCGACAGCCGCAGCCAGGCCGGCCATTTCGGCGGCGGCAGCGGGGCCTCGACGAACAGCGGATCCTGGGCGAAGGCCCTGCCGCCGCAGATGGCGTGGGTCGTCTCGATCGAGCGCGGCCGGATCGAGGCGATGATCACGTCGGCGTCGCGCGCGACGATCTTCAAGTCCTCGGGCGGTGTCTGGCCAGGCTTGATCCCCTTGACCTCATAGCCGGCCCACCATGTGCGGTATTCCTCGGCGTTGAGCCGGACGCGACGCGACTGGGCCGGCTCGCCGTGCCGCACAAGCGTCACCGAACCGCCCTTGCGGACGGCGGCGGCGGGCGCGTTATCGGCGGTCATAGCGTCTGCCATACCTGAAGAAGACCACGCCTCCGGGGTCGGTTCCCGCCTGACGCGGCCCCCCGGCGCACCGTCACGCGTCCTGCAACGCCTGCACATGCGCCAGGGCCGAACGCCCCAGCGCCTCTAGGTCGTAACCGCCCTCGAGGGAGGAGACAACCCGCCCCCGGGCGCGCCCGTTCGCCACGGCGACCACCGCCCGGGTCGCCCAGGCATAGTCCTCGGCCTCGAGGAGCTGCTGGGCCAGCGGATCGCGGGCATGGGCGTCGAAGCCGGCGGAGATGATCACAAGATTGGGGGCGAAGGCGTCCACCTCGCCCATCAGCCGCTCGAAGGTGGCCCGCCACTGGGCGCGGGGGGCCATCGGCGCGACCGTGCCGTTGACGATGTTGCCGACCCCGGTCTCGGACGGATCGCCGGTGCCGGGGTAGAGCGGCGACTGGTGGATCGAGGCGAGGAACAGGCTGGGGTCGGTCTCGAACACCGCCTGGGTGCCGTTGCCGTGGTGGACATCGAAATCGACCACGGCCACGCGGTCGAGGCCGGCCGCCTGGGCCGCGCGGGCCGCGATGGCGACGTTGGAGAAGACGCAGAAGCCCATCGCCGTCTCCGGCTCTGCATGGTGGCCCGGCGGCCGGACGGCGCAGAAGGCTCGCTGGGCCTCGCCGCGGGCTACGGCGCGGACGGCCTCGATCGGCGCTCCCGCCGCGCGGCGGGCGGCGACGAGACTGCCGGGGGAGAGGAAGGTGTCCTCGTCCAGACGGACAATGCCGTTGGCGGGCGCGGCGGCGAGCATGGCGTCGATGTAGCGCCGGGGATGCACAAGCAGGAGATCGGCGATGGCCGCCTGTGGCGCCTCGAGCCGGCGCAGATCGAGGCCGGCATGATCGTCCAGCGCATCGACCACCGCCGTCAGCCGATCCGAGCGCTCGGCATGGCCTTCACCGGGGTGGTGATCGAGCATGTCGGGGTGGGTGTAGTAGGCGACTGTCATGGCAAGACTTCATTCGCTGGGCTTATGACCGGGGCGTCAAATCCTGCGTGGCAGAGACCTCGCCGGTCAGGGTAGTCACGGGTGCACATAGCGGAATCATAGCCCAGCAAACCGATGTCAGCACCCATCATCCGCCGCGCCACGCCCGCAGACGCCGAAAGCCTGTCGCGGATCGGCGGGGAGACCTTCACCGAGACTTTCGGGCATCTCTATCCGCCGGAGGACCTGTCAGCCTTTCTCGCCTACGCCTATGGCCTGGAGCGAACCCGCGGCGATCTCGCCGATCCGGAGAAGGCCAGCTGGCTGGTCGAGCATGACGGTCAGGTGGTCGGCTACGCCTCGGCCGGGCCGTGCGGCCTGCCTCACCCGGACGCCAGGCCGGCCGACGGCGAACTCTACCGGCTGTACCTGTTCAAGGCCCACCAGGGCGGCGGCCTCGGACGGCGGTTGCTGGACACCGTGCTGGGGTGGCTGGAGCGGGACGGTCAGCGCACCCTGTGGATCGGCGTCTGGTCGGAGAATCATGGCGCGCAGCGGCTCTATGGCCGCCTCGGCTTCGAACGGGTCGGCGACTACATCTTTCCGGTCGGGCGGACGATGGATGAGGAATTCATCCTGCGGCGCGGCTGATCACTGGTTCCCCCGCCGTGGCGTGCTACATCCCGCGTCATGGGGCGCGCCTTCGACCATGACGTGATCATCGCCGGCGGCGGTCTGGCCGGCGGCCTGATCGCTCTGCGCCTGCGCGCCTTTCGCCCGAGCCTGGATATCCTGCTGCTGGAGGCCGGGCCGGTGCTCGGCGGCGTCCACACCTGGTCCTGTTTCGAGAGCGACCTGACGCCGGAAATCCGCGACTGGATCACGCCGATGATCAGCCACCGCTGGGCCGGCTACAGCGTGCGCTTCCCTGGCTACGAACGGCGGCTGACCACCCCCTACCTGTCCATCGCCTCCAGCCGCTTCGCCGAGCATGTGACGCGTGAACTGGGCGCCGGCGTGCGACTGAACGCCCGCGTCGCCGACCTGGAGGCCAACATCGTGGCGATGGCCGATGGCGCCACCCTGACCGCTCCCCTTGTCATCGACGCCCGGGGGCCGAGCACCGGCCCGCTGGTGCTGGGCTGGCAAAAGTTCCTCGGCCAGGAGGTCGAGCTGGCGGCGCCCCACGGCCTCACCGGCCCCATCGTCATGGACGCCACGGTCGACCAGCTGGACGGCTACCGCTTCCTCTACACCCTGCCCCTGTCGCCGACCCGGCTGATGATCGAGGACACCCGCTACAGCGACGGCGAGGCGCTGGACAAGGCCGACCTGCGCGCCGACATCGCCGCCTACGCCCAGGCGCAGGGATGGCGGATCGCGTCTCTCGTGCGCGAGGAGGACGGCATCCTGCCCATCGCGCTCGGCGGCGACATCGACGCCTGGTGGGATCGCTCGGGGACCGCCGCCAGCGTCGGCCTGCGCGCCGCCCTCTTCCAGCCGGCCACCGGCTACAGCCTGCCCGACGCCGCCCGCCTGGCCGACGAGATCGCCGTCCTGCCCAGGCTCGACACCGCGACGGTGCGGGCCGCCGTGCGCCAGCGATCGATGACGACCTGGCGTGACCGCGCCTTCTTCCGGCTGCTCAATCGCATGCTGTTCCGCGCCTGCGCGCCGGAGCTGCGCTACCGCGTCATCGGCCGCTTCTATCGCCTGCGCCAGCCGCTGGTCGAACGCTTCTACGCCGCCCGGCTCACCCTGGCCGACAAGGCGCGAATCCTCACCGGCAAGCCGCCGGTGCCCATCGGCGCCGCCCTCAGGGTGATGGCCGAAACCTCAGTGCTTGGAGACCTTCCCCGATGACCCAGAAACGCGTTGCGGTCATCGGATCGGGGTTCGGCGGCCTGGCCCTCGCCATCCGCCTGCAGTCGGCCGGCCACGCCGTCACCCTCTATGAGGGCCGCGACAAGCCGGGCGGCCGGGCCTACGTCTGGAAGGAAGCGGGCCACACCTTCGACGCCGGCCCCACGGTCATCACCGACCCGGCCTGCCTGGAGGAACTGTTCGCCCTGTCGGGCCGCAAGCTGGCCGACTACGTCGAACTGATCAGCGTCGATCCCTTCTACCGCCTGTGCTGGGAGGACGGCGACACCTTCGACTACGTCAACGACCAGGCCGAACTGGACCGTCAGATCGGCGCCAGAAACCCGGCCGATGTCGAGGGTTACAAGCGTTTCCTGAAGTACAGCGAGGAGCTGTTCCAGGAGGGCTACGTCAAGCTCGGCCATGTGCCCTTCCTCGACTTCAAGAGCATGATCGTCGCCGCCCCGCAGCTGATGAAGCTGCAGGCCTGGCGCAGCGTCTACGCCAAGGTCTGCGGCTTCGTGCAGGACGAGCACCTGCGCCAAGCCCTGTCCTTCCACACCCTGCTGGTCGGCGGCAGCCCCTTCGCCACCTCGTCGATCTACGCCCTGATCCATGCGCTGGAG
>SDZP01000298.1 GCA_004144935.1 Caulobacteraceae bacterium
GTACGATGACCGAGCCGCTGCTCGCGCAGCCGGCAACGGCCAGGGCAAGCGCGCCAGAGGCCGCCAGTCCAAATACCCTTCTGTCGTGAATGAAACGCATGACTCCCCCGCGCCAAGAGAAGCGTGATCGCGGCAGGAACGCAATGCGAGTCGCGCCAGACTGGTCTATGACGCCTGATCCATCCCCAACGGAGACCCCTCCCATGAAGACCCGCGCCGCCGTCGCCTTCGAAGCCAAGAAGCCGCTGGAAATCGTCGAGGTCGACCTGGAGGGGCCGCGCGCCGGCGAGGTGCTGGTCGAGATCAAGGCGACGGGCATCTGCCACACCGACGCCTACACCCTGGACGGCCTGGACAGCGAAGGCATCTTTCCCTCGATCCTCGGCCACGAGGGCGCCGGCGTGGTGCTGGAAGTCGGGGCCGGGGTGACCAGCGTCGCGCCCGGCGATCACGTCATCCCGCTCTACACACCCGAGTGCCGGCAGTGCAAAAGCTGCGTCAGTCGCAAGACCAACCTCTGCACGGCGATCCGGGCCACGCAGGGCAAGGGTGTGATGCCGGACGGCTCCAGCCGCTTCTCCTACAAGGGCCAGTCGATCGCCCACTACATGGGCTGCTCGACCTTCGCCAACCACACGGTGCTGCCCGAGATCGCCCTGGCCAAGATCCGCAAGGACGCCCCCTTCGACAAGGCCTGCTACATCGGCTGCGGCGTCACCACCGGCGTCGGCGCGGTGGTCAACACCGCCAAGGTCGAGGCCGGCGCCAACTGCATCGTCTTCGGCCTGGGCGGCATCGGCCTGAACGTCATCCAGGGGCTGCGGATGGTCGGAGCCGGCATGATCATCGGCGTCGACATCAACCCTGATCGCGAGGAATGGGGCCGCCGCTTCGGCATGACTCACTTCGTCAATCCCAAGGACATCGACGGCGACATCGTGCCCCACCTGGTCGCCCTGACCGATGGCGGCGCCGACTACACCTTCGACGCCACCGGCAACGTCACCGTCATGCGCCAGGCGCTGGAAGCCTGCCATCGCGGCTGGGGCGAGAGCATCATCATCGGGGTGGCCGAGGCCGGCCGCGAGATCGCCACCCGCCCGTTCCAGCTGGTCACCGGCCGGGTCTGGAAGGGCACGGCCTTCGGGGGCGCGCGCGGCCGCACCGACACGCCGAAGATCGTCGAGTGGTACATGGACGGCAAGATCGAGATCGACCCGATGATCACCCACACCATGCCGCTGGAGGACATCAACAAGGCGTTCGACCTGATGCATGCGGGTGAGAGCATCCGGTCGGTGGTGGTGTTTTAGCGGTCGCAAATACCTCCCCTTTTGGGGGAGGGGCGACCGCGTGCGAATACGCGCGTTGGGGGTGGGGCAGCACCGGCCCCAGCCAAATTCGCGCCACGATGACCCTGGGCCGGCGCTGCCCCCTCAGTCGTCGCCTATCGGCGCCGCTAGCTCCCGCAGAGGGGGAGCGATTGGAGAATCAGATGTCCGACGTCGAAGTCCTGAACACCCACACGGTCCACGGCGGAACCCTGCGCTATTGCCGCCACAACAGCGCCGCCACCGGCACGCCGATGAAGTTCAGCGTCTTCGTCCCAGCGGGCGAGGGGCCGTTTCCGGTGCTGGTCTGGCTGTCCGGCCTGACCTGCACCGAGGACAACTTCACCACCAAGGCCGGCGCTTACCGGGCCGCGACCGAACACGGCGTGATCATCGTCGCCCCCGACACCAGCCCGCGCGGCGAGGGCGTGGCCGACGATCCGGCCTATGACCTGGGGCAGGGGGCCGGCTTCTATGTCGACGCCACGCAGGCGCCCTGGGCGCCGCACTTCAGGATGGAGAGCTACATCACCCGGGACCTGCTGGAGGCCGTCGACGGGGAATTTCCGACCGACCCGGCGCGGCGCGGCGTGTTCGGCCACAGCATGGGCGGCCACGGGGCCCTGACCCTGGCCCTGCGCCACCCGGACCTCTTCAAGTCCGTGTCGGCCTTTGCGCCGATCGTCTCGCCCACCCGCTGTCCCTGGGGCGAGAAGGCCTTCACCGCCTACCTCGGCGAGGATCGCGCCGCCTGGGAGGCCCACGACGCCTGCCGCCTGATCGAGGCCGGCGCGGCGACGTTCGACGACATCCTTGTCGACCAGGGCCTCGGCGATCCGTTCCTGGAAGGCCAGCTGAAACCCGAGCTGCTGGAGGCCGCCTGCGCCGCCGCCGGCCAGACGCTGACCCTCCGCCGCCAGCCGGGCTACGACCACAGCTACTTCTTCATGACCAGCTTCATCGCCGACCACATCGCCTGGCACGCGGCGCGGCTCTAGATCCCCGCGCCCATGTCGATGAAGGTCTCGGCCAGCGCCAGCTTCGGCCGGTCGGCGTCCTGCGCCAGTTCGCGGGTCAGCCGGTCGATCTGGGCGGTGATCTCCGGCACGGCGGTGACTTCCCACAGGGCCGGACGGGTCAGCGGTCCGACGGCATAGAGCCAGTCGGAGGCGCGGCCGTCGATGTCCTGCACCGCGCAGTCCTCGCTCTCCAGGCCCAGGCCCAGCGGGTCAGGACGGATCAGGCGACGGCGGGCCAGATCGGCGAACAGGGGATTGGCCAGACGGTCCAGGTCGCTGCGCGGGCCGGTGCAGTTGATCACCCGGGCGACGGTCAGCGACTGTTCGGTCTTCAGGCCGCGAAGGTGCAGCCGGGCGGTGACCTGGCCGTTGCTGCGGCTCCAGTCGATGACCCGGCCGCCGAGCACGGTCAGGGCGGCGCTTTCCAGCAGGGCGTCGAGCCGGGCGGCGACGCGCGGCGCCATGCGGTGGCGGTGGACGTCCCAGCGCGGCCGCAGGTGACGCAGGAACTGGCGGCGCTGGCCTGGGCTCCAGGTCTCCCAGACCCGGGCGATGGCCGGGCGGACCGCGTCCATCACCCGTTGCCAGGGGGCGCCCTGCCGTTCGGCCTGGGCGGCGGCGGCGCGGATGGCGCGGGTCAGCATCAGCGGCGAGGCGGGCAGCAGGGGCGCCACGAAAGGCGACCAGGCGCCGCCGGCCCTGTGCGGAGTGGGCAGCAGGCCACGGCGGGAGACGGCGACCATCGGCCCCCTCTGCCCCTCGGCCGCCAGCTTCAGGGCGACATCGACCATGGTCAGGCCCGTGCCGAGCAGCAGGACCGCGCCGTCCGGATCGCCGCCGGCGAGGGCGCGCGGCGCCCAGGGATCGGGGACGAAGGCGGGATGGTCGTGCAGCCATGCGTCCGGCGCCAGCGGCGCGCGGGGCGGCAGGTTGCCGGTGGCCAGCACCAGGAGGTCGCAGGCGATCTCCCGACCGTCGAGCAGGCGCACGCCCCGGCGCGGCGGCTCGAGCAGGGCCACAGCCTCGCCGCGCACGGTCCGAAGTCCGGTGTCGCCATCCTGGCCGCAGGCCGCTTCAAGCCGTTCCTGCAGGTAGTCTCCCAGCAGCCCCCGCGGCAGGAAGGCGTCGGCGAGAACGCCATCGGCCTCGAGCAGCGCTTCGTCTAGCGGCCGGCCGGCCCCCTGCAGCCAAGTCTGGAACGGTGGGGTGAGGCCCGTCTCCATGCGGTGGGCCGGCACGTTGAGCAGGTGGTAGGGCTCACAGGCCCCGTAGGCTAGGCCCCGGCCCGGCCGCACCGCCGGATCGATCAGCAGGATTCGCCAGGAGGGCTTGGCTGCGGTCAGCTTGAGGGCCAACAGGGTTCCGCTGAAGCCGCCGCCGACGATGGCCACCGTACGGGAGGCCGCTGTAGGGAGCGTGGAAGCTGATTCCGGCATGCGCCACCTTCACCAGTCGCTGACCCTGGGGCAAGGGGATCGGCGCCTCGGCCGCGGAGTTGACTTCTGCGCCCCGCGCCGTCATACACCGCGCCTTCCACGCCGCCGGCCTGCCGGACGGTGATGGATTACATGACGGGTGATCCGTAGCCGCCGTTGAGATCGTGCTCCCACTAGCGGGGGCGCCGGCCCGGATCGAACAAAGACGAGTGACTCATGTCCAAGCGCCATAGCGCCAAGTACAAAATCGACCGCCGGATGGGCGAGAACATCTGGGGCCGTCCGAAATCCCCGGTGAACAAGCGTTCCTACGGTCCCGGCCAGCACGGCCAGCGCCGCAAGTCCAAGGTCTCCGACTTCGGCCTGCAGCTGAAGGCCAAGCAGAAGCTCAAGGGCTACTACGGCAACCTGACCGAAAAGCAGTTCGCCAAGACCTACGAAGAGGCCGCCCGCCGCAAGGGCAACACCTCGGAAAACCTCATCTCGCTGCTGGAAAGCCGCCTGGACGCGATCGTCTACCGCGCCAAGTTCGTGCCGACCGTGTTCGCCGCCCGTCAGTTCGTCAACCACGGCCACGTGCTGGTGAACGGCAAGCGCGTCAACATCGCCAGCTACCGCGTCAAGCCGGGCGACATCGTCTCGGTG
>SDZP01000026.1 GCA_004144935.1 Caulobacteraceae bacterium
GCATCCGTTCGGCGAAGACCGCGTCCGGCGCCTCGTCCAGCGGCGTCAGCCAGCCTGCCATCGGGACCGTGAGAACCAGGTTGGACAAGACGCTACTCCCCAGGGCCATGATCTTAGGGCCCACGCGCCGGCGCAATGGCCGGTGGAACGATCTGCACCCCGTCGATGAACCACATCGGTTCGACGCCGCGGGCGGTGTAGGTGAAACAGAGGTCATGAAGCCCCGATGCCGGCGCGAGCGGCGCGGTCAGGCGTGTGACTCCCGTGTTGCCGGCGGCCGGGGCCAGCGGCAGGGTCGCCACGACGGGTCCCGCGCAGCTGTCCAGCCGCACCTCGAACTCGCCCTCGGGAGTCGTCGGCGGACGGAAGGTGATCTTCGCCAGATCGGCGCCGATCTGGAAGTTGAACGGCCGCTGGCCGACATCGAGTTCGATGCGGGTCACGCCCGTCAGGTCGGCCGCCGGGTAGATCCAGCAGGGGTTCATGATGTCGGCGATCATCACCGCGCGCGGCCCCTCGAGCGGCCCATCGTCCTCGAGCGACAGGGCGATGCCTTCGCTGCACAGTTTCAGCTCCTGGCTCTTGCGGAAGCGCAGGCTGGCGGCGTCGAGCACTTTCGTCGTCGGCGCGGTCAGGGCACGGCGGTTCTCGAACGCCGCGGCCTTGACGGTCGAGGGGACCGGCAGATCCATCGCCGAGGCCCAAGGGCGTCGCGAGGGTTACCGCCGTGCGGTTGGCGGCCACGTCCAGCCCGGCCGTCACGACGACGCGCAGCGGAACCTCGTCATAGCGCAGGCCGACGGTCCGGTAGCGCTCCAGAATGGCCGGCAGCCGGGCGCTGAAACCCGCCCAGTCACGGCCCCTGGCCGGCGACCAGCCCAGTTCGGCGATGGCGGCAGCCCTGGGAAAGGCCATCTGTTCCATGCGTTCTTCGGTGCGGATGTGCTCGCTGAACAGGGTGGCCTGCAGGCCCAGGATGTGACGCGTCTCGTCGGCCGTCAGCGAAGCGGGGGCCGGATCGAAGGCGTAGACGTCCTTGAGCGTGACCATCTGGCCGCGCCCCGGCGGCTCGTCCGGAGAGGCGCTTTGGCGGCGGTCGAAATAAAGCGTCGGCTGGGCGGCCAGCACGGCGTCATGGCCCTGCCGCGCGGCGGCCACCGCGCCGTCGATGCCGCGCCAGGACATCACGGTGGCGTTGGGCGCCAACCCGCCCTCGAGAATCTCGTCCCAGCCGATCAGGCGGCGGCCCTTGGCGTTCAGGAAGCGTTCGATGCGCTGGATGAACCAGCTCTGCAGCTCGTGTTCGTCCTTGAGACCGAGCGCCTTGATCTTGGCCTGGACGGACGGCGAGGCCTTCCACTGATCCTTCACCGCCTCGTCGCCGCCGACGTGGATGTACTGACCCGGGAACAGGTCCATGACCTCGGTGAGCACGTCCTCCAGGAAGCTGAAGGTCCCGTCGTCGACGTTGTAGATGTACGGAAAGACGCCCCAGTCGCCTGACACCGCCGTCGGGGCGGGGTCGACCGTTCCGAGCTCGGGATAGGCCACGAGGGTCGCCTGGGCATGGCCCGGCATCTCGATCTCGGGGACGATGGTGATCTGGCGGGCGGCGGCGTAGGCGACGATCTCGCGGACCTGGTCCTGGGTGTAGAAGCCGCCGTACTGGCGCGGCTCGCCGGTGGCCGGGTCGATGTCGCCGGCGGGAGCGGCCCCTGCCTGGACCCGCCAGGCGCCGACCTCGGTCAGGCGCGGGTACTTCTTGATTTCAAGCCGCCAGCCCTGGTCGTCAGTCAGGTGCCAGTGGAGGGTGTTGAGCTTGTGGAGCGCCATCCAGTCGATGAAGCGCTTGACGAACGCCGGCGACTGGAAATGCCGGGCGCTGTCGAGCATCAGGCCCCGCCAGGCGAAGCGGGGGGCATCCTCGATGGTCATGGCCTGGATCCGGACCGGGCCCTTGCCGGGGGTCTGGGTCGCCAGCTGCCAGAGGGTGACCGCGCCATAGAACAGGCCGGCCTCGTCGGCGGCGGCGATGACGACGCCGTCCGGGTTTGCCGACAGGCGGTAGGCCTCGCCCTTGGGCCCGTCGCGTTTCAGGGTAATGGCGGCCCTGCCCGCGCCACCCTCGCGAACCGCCACCGACAGGCCGCGGGTCTCCTGCAAGAGATCCTGCAGGTAGAGCGCCGTCCGCAGGGCTTCGGCGTCGCCGTCCGCCACTGCGATAAGGTCATAAGGCTTCAGCTCGTAGCCCCCCTGCCCTTCGACGATGCTGGCGGGCGCGGGGATCAGGGCGGGAGCGGCCTGGGACGGGAAGGCCAGGCATGAGGCCAGCAGGCCGATGGCGAGCACCGAACGGAACGTCGTCAGGAACATCACTGGATCACTCGCGCTCGACGTTCGTGGACAGGGAAAGACCCGGGAGGCGTCGTCCGTCACCGGACAATGCGCCTCCCGGCAGGTCAGCGTCCACTCCGCGCAAGTAGGTCGTGGCCGCCGTGGGAGACGTGGAGCCAGACGGGAGAGTCCGGCCCCACATCACAACCTAGAAGGACAGCCGGACGCCGGCATAGAAGGTGCGGCCGTTCAGGTAGAACCGGGCCGGCCGACCCTTGTCGTCGTCGTAGTATTCCTCGATCCGCTCGTCGGCGAGGTTGATGGCGTCGAAGGTCAGGCTGGCGTTCTTGGTCAGGGTGATGTTGAGCGAGCCGTCCAGCGAGGTGGTCTCGTCGACGTACAGGGCGCGGAAGCCGCGCTCGGCGTCATAGTCGGCGAAGAACTCCGAGCGATAGTTGTAGGACAGCCGCACGCTGAGCCGCTCGTTCTCGTAGTAGCCGGTCAGATTGTAGGCATGCTTGGAGAGCGAGGGGATCGGCACGCCGGAGTCGGATTCGCCGTCGCTGTAGGTGTAGTTGGCGATGACCCCGAAGCCGTTCCAGATCGGCTGCTGATAGCTGAATTCGATGCCCTGCACCCGGCCGCCCGGCACGTTGACCGGCCGGCCGATGCGGTAGTCGCAGGTGTAGAGGTTGGGTCCGGAGGCGACGCAGTTGTTGGCCGCGTTGGTGATGCGCGGGTCGGCCGGGTTGTTGGTCTCCAGCGGCTGGCGCTCGATGTTGCCGCCCTGGACGATGTAGGTGGAAATGTCCTTGTAGAAGTAGGCGGCGGCCAGCACCGACTGGGGCGCGAAGTACCATTCGAGCGAGGCGTCGAACTGGTTGGCCCGGTAGGGATCGAGGTCCGGGTTGCCGCCCGAGCCGGTCAGCAGGGTCGGGGTCAGCGACACGAAGCCGGCCATCTGGGCGTAGTCCGGCCGGGCCATGACGCGGCCGGCGGCCAGGCGCAGGACCAGGTCGTCAGTCAGGTCGAAGCTGAAGTTCAGGCTCGGCAAGACGTCGGTGTATTCCTTGCTCTGGGCGTTCGGCGCGATGACGCCGAAGGGGTTGTTGACGGCCCCGGGGGTGTTCACGGGAACGCCGACCAGCCAGGCGGAGGTGTCGACCTTGGTCTGGACCACCCGAACGCCGACGTTGCCGCGCCAGCCTTCGCCCTCGAACCGGCCCATGACGTAGCCGCCGAAGGTCTTTTCGTTGAGGGTGAAGCTCTCGAGCGGGCCGAAGTGGTTGCAGTTGAGCAGGCCGATGCAGCCCGCGTCCTGGACCGCGCCGAAGGCGGAGTCCCAGGTGGCGGCCGGCGGCAGGCCGGCGTAGACGCCTTCGATCCGGCCCTGGCTGGCCTGCAGGTAGGAGCGCAGGGTGCCGGACCCGGCGATGCCGTCCAGGAAGTCGCCCGGGGTCAGCCCGCCCTGGACATCGGCCAGGGTGCAGACATGGCCGTCGCAGGCGGTAAGGCCCGGCGCGGTCCAGCTGAGCAGGGCGCGGCGCTGGCCGTAGGTGACGTTGACGTCGCGGTCGTGGTCGGTGTGCTTGAGGCCCATCTTGATCGAGGTCAAGGCGCCGAAATCGACCTCCCAATCCAGATCAGCGAAGACGTAGAATTCGCTGTCATCGTTGATGAAACGGTTGTTGGAGGCCCAGCCCAGAACCATTTCGTCGTCGGCGGTCTCAGGATCGATGTCGGCGAAGGAGACGCGCGGCACGCCGCGGCTGAGATCCCAGGTGAGACCGGTCGGGGCGTTGGTCTCCCAGAAGGGCTGCTGATCGGTGGCGCCCGTGGCGTCGGTGTAGCCGATGCGGCCGCTGAAGGTCAGGGAGTCGGTCAGCCGGTACTTGCCGTTCAGGTCGATCGAGCGGGTGTCGGTCGAGGCCTTGCGGTCGATGGCGTCGAAGACGACGTGCCGTTCTTGATCACCGGGTTGAGCAGCGGCGAGCCCGCGCCGAACATCTGGCTGATCCAGGCCATGTAGTTCTGGTTGAAGTTGTTGGCGTCCATCTTCGAATAGAAGCCGGTCAGTTCGATTTCGAAGCGGTCGTTGGGCTCGAATTGCAGGGCGAAGTTGACGCCGGTGCGCTCGCGTTCCTGGCGGAACAGGGTCGAACCGATCAGGTCCGGCGCGGCGACCGTCTGGCCGCCGACCACCCGGTCCGTGTAGCCGAGGATTTCGATGCCATCCCGGCGGAAGGTGCGCTTCTGGTAGATGACCCCGAGCAGGGCGCCCAGGGTGCTGTCGTCATTATGCCAGCTGATCAGGCCCGACGCGGCCGGATCGACCGTGTCCGCCTTCTCGTCGAAAACGGCCTGGGCCGAGGCGGAGACGGCGAACTGTTCCAGATCGAGGGGCCGGCGGGTCGAGACGTCGACCGTGCCGCCAACGCCTCCTTCGTCGATGTCAGCGCGCGGGCTCTTGTAGACTTCGACCTTGCCGACGATTTCCGAGGGCAGCATCAGGTAGTTGAAGCTGCGGCTGGCCTTCAGCTGGTCGAGGATGAACCAGTCGGCAGTGGCGATGGCGTGGCCGTTGAGGAGGGTGCGGTTCAAGGTCGGGGCGGAGCCGCGGATCGAGACCCGCTCCCCTTCGCCGAATTCCCGCTGGATGGTGACGCCCGGCACGCGCTGCAGCGACTCGGCGACGTTCTTGTCCGGGAACTTGCCGACGTCCTCGGCGGTGATGACGTCGACCAGGGTGTCGGCGTTGCGCTTGGTGTCCAGCGACTGCTGAAGCGAGGCGCGGATGCCGGTGACGACAACCTCCTCGACCTCGGCCTCGTTCTGGTCCTGCGCGAAGGCCGGTGCGGCCATAAGGGTGGCCAGGATACTGGCGGACCCGATCAGCAGGCTCTTGGTGACTCGCATTTCTCATCCCCTCCTTCGAAGGCGGGCTCCCCGCCTCGCCGAACAAGTCCAAAACCAGACCATTGGTTGGTCCCGGGCTGTCAGTGAGACCACTGAAAACCCGGGTTCGATCAAACCTGTCATGAAAGTCGCAAGATTGGCAAGGTAAAATTAGTGCCAATTAAGAACCATGCGTTTTATTGGTATGCAAATGGTACGGAGCTATGGCATAACCCGGGTCAACGGCCCTACAAGTCAGAGCCGACCTCAGGGAGTGTATGGGCGTGACATCCTTCGCCGACATCATGGGAACGCTGGACGCCAAGGCGCCCGCGCCGCTGTACCAACAGCTGCAGCGGGCTCTGCGCGAAGCGATCCAGAGCAATCAGCTCGGGCCCAACGACGCCCTGCCGGCCGAACGCGACATGGCCGAGACCTTCTCGGTGTCCCGAATCACCATCCGCAAGGCGCTCGACGGTCTCGTCGGCGAGGGCCTGCTGACCCGCCGCCAGGGGGCCGGCACCTTTGTCGCGTCACGGGTCGAGAAGAGCTTCTCGAAACTCTCCAGCTTCACCGAAGACATGATCTCGCGCGGCCGCGTGCCGCACAGCGCCTGGCTCAGCCGGTCCGACGGCTCCGTAACGCCGGAAGAGTCGCTGACCCTGGGCCTCAGCCCCGGCAGCCCGGTCTACCGGTTCAACCGGATCCGTTATGCGGACGGGGCGCCGATGGCCCTTGAATTCTCGACCATCGCCGCCTTCGCCCTGCCCTCCGCCCAGGCCGTGGAGACCTCGCTTTACGCCGCCCTGGAGAAAAGCGACCATCGGCCGACCCGGGCCCTGCAGCGCCTGCGGGCCGTGCTGTTCAGCGCCGAACATGCGGAAACCCTGGGCGTCACAGTCGGCGACGCCGGTCTGCTGATCGAGCGCCGCGGCTTCCTGAAGGATGGCCGGGCCGTCGAGGTGACGCAGTCCTACTATCGGGGTGACGCCTACGACTTCGTCGCCGAACTGAATTCGCTTCCGGAGTAGCGTTGGTGATCGGAGACGGTGTCCTGACCCCTGCCCCAGTGAAACCGCGCGTCCCGGGCGCCCTGATGCTCAGGGAAGCCGGCGAGGCCTCGGCGGTGGTCGCCGGGCAACTGGCCGAAAATCCTGGCGCGATGCGCCGCCTGGGCGAGCGGCTGCGAAGCCTGGCGCCCCGCGCGGTGGTGACCTGCGCCCGGGGCAGTTCGGATCATGCGGCGACCTACGCCAAGTATCTGTTCGAGACCCGGCTTGGCGTGCTGACCTCGTCCTCGGCCATGTCGGTGAGTTCGGTTTATGGCTCAAGCCAGGATCTCGGCAACGTGCTGTTTCTGGCCATCAGCCAGTCGGGCCGCAGCCCGGACCTGCTCTCGGCGGCCCGGGCGGCCAGGGATGGCGGCGCCCTTGTCGTCGCCATGGTCAACGACATCACCTCCCCCCTGGCGGCGCTTGCCGACGAGACGATCCCGCTGGGCGCCGGTCCGGAGCTGAGCGTCGCGGCCACCAAGTCCTACATCGCCTCCCTGGCCGCCATCGCGCACCTGACGGCGGAATGGTCGCAGGACGCCGAGCTGCTGGCGGCGCTGGACGCTCTGCCCGTCCTGCTCGGAGCGGCCTGGGCGCTCGACTGGTCCCCCGCGGCCGACCGTCTGCGGACAGCCCACAACCTTTATGTGCTGGGGCGCGGGGTCGGTTATGCGGTCGCTCAGGAGGCCGCCCTGAAGTTCAAGGAAACCTGCGGCTTGCATGCGGAAAGCTTCAGCACCGCGGAGGTGCAGCATGGACCCATGGCCCTGGTCGGGGACGGCTTTCCCCTCCTGGTCTTCGCCCAGGACGATGAGAGCCGCGCCAGCATCGAGACCCTGATCGCCGAGATGACCGCTCGCGGCGCCGACGTCTGGAGCGCCGGCGCCTTGCTGGCCGGACCCGGCGTGCTGCCGAGCCTTGCCGCCCATCCGCTCTTGCAGCCACTGGCCATGATCCAGAGCTTCTATCGCATGATCCATGGCCTCGCCCTGGCCCGGGGCTACGATCCCGATCAGCCGCCCCATCTCAACAAGGTCACGAAAACCGTCTGATGATTACCGCGCTCGAAAACGGCCGCATCCTGACCGGCGCGGGTTTCATCGACGGCAGCCTCTTGATCGAGGACGGCGTGATCGCCGCCGTGGTTGAAGGCCCAGCGACCGTCGCCGGCAGGCGGCATGACCTGGGCGGTCGACGCCTGGTCCCCGGCTTCATCGACACCCAGGTCAACGGCGGTGGCGGCATCCTGTTCAACGACGCGCCGACCGTGGAGACCATCAGCCGCATCGGCGCCGCCCATCGTCGGTTCGGCACCACCGGCTTCCTGCCGACCCTGATCAGCGACGATCTCGACACGGTGGCCAGGGCCATCGCCGCGGTGGACGCCGCCATCTTGGCCGGGGCGCCCGGCGTACTGGGCATCCACATAGAGGGGCCCTTCCTCAACAGCCGGCGCAAGGGCGTGCACGACGCCTCGAAGTTCCGCATCCTGGACGAGGCCGTCCTGCCGCTGCTCGGTTCGCTCAAGCACGGGCGCACCCTGATCACCCTGGCGCCGGAGACCACCACCCCGGCGATGATCGCCAAACTGGTCGCCGGCGGGTCCATCGTCGCTGCGGGCCACACCAACGCGTCCTACAGGACCATCCGGGCCTCGCTCGACGCCGGCCTTAGCGGCTTCACCCACCTGTTCAACGCCATGTCGCCCCTGACCAGCCGTGAGGCGGGCGTCGTCGGCGCGGCGCTTGACGATCAGGACAGCTGGTGCGGGCTGATCGTCGACGGGCGGCATGTGGACCCGGTGGTCATGCGCATCGCCCTGCGCGCCAAACGCCACGACCGCTTCATGCTGGTCACCGACGCCATGCCCAATGTCGGCACGGACGACCAGGTCTTCATGCTTCAGGGTCGCCAGATCCGGGTCGAGAACGGGGTCTGTGTCGACGACCACGGCACCCTGGCCGGCTCGGCCCTCGACATGGCCGCCGCGGTCCGCAACGCCGTGGCGATGCTGGGCCTGGACCTCGTCGAGGCCATCCGCATGGCCTCCCGCTCCCCGGCCGACTTTCTCGGCCTCGGCGAAAGCCACGGCGAGATCGCGGTCGGCTGCCGCGCCGACCTGGCCCTGCTCGACGACGAGACGCGGGTGGTCGAGACCTGGATCGGCGGCCGCACGTCCAGCGAGGCCTGATCTGATCCGGCTGGCGCGGGAGGTCCGGACCTCGGTCGCATGCAGGGACAGATAAGCCTGCTCCCCGCCTCGACTCGTCAATCTCTTAACCGCTGTCACCCCTGCGAAGTGGGTTGAACGGAGTTTTGGCCGCGATGTGAGTGAACATTCACTTGCAGTTCAGGCCGAGCTGTGGCGTCATGTCGGCGACGGAGGATGCTGCATGACCTGGGTTGCCATTATCGTCCTGAGCGTCGCCCTCTGGCGGCTTTGGGAGGACCACAAGGGTCTTCGCCGGCAGGCCATGGATCTGGGCGCTCGCCTGGAGCGGCTGGA
The DNA here is from genome assembly GCA_004144935.1 of Caulobacteraceae bacterium. GTDB lineage: Bacteria > Pseudomonadota > Alphaproteobacteria > Caulobacterales > Caulobacteraceae > Caulobacter. The sequence goes on from SDZP01000026.1 coordinate 8,788, forward strand.
GCAGCCTCTTCCTTCCGTGGTCAGGGAGACGCTCGCAGCGGCGCCCGAGGCGATTTCGCCTGTCGCGCACCCTGCGCCGAGGCCGCCGGACCTTAAGCCTGTCGAGCCTGCCGCCGCTCCCGTCCATGAGCCGGCTCCGTCCTGGCGCGACCCTGTCGAGCCTCAGTCCCGGCCCAGCCCGCCGATCAAGCCTCAATCAGCGCCGATCCGTCCGCCCGCGCCGACCATCAACCTGGGCGAACTGCTGGCTGAAAAGGGCCTTGCCTGGCTCGGCGGCGGCGCCTTGGTGCTCGGCGGAGTCTTCCTTGTCGGCTACGCGGCCCAGCAGGGCTGGTTCACGCCCATCGTACGGCTGATCTCGGCCGTGGGGCTTGCCGGCGTCATGCTGGCCGCATCCGAACTGCTGCGCCGTCGCCCGGGCCCGCGCCAGCAGGCGCTGGCCTCGGCCGTCCTGGCCGGGGCCGGGGCCAGCACCCTCTACGCCACCCTTTGGGCGGCCTATGCCCTCTATGGCTACATCGGTCCGGGCATGGCGGCGGTGCTGCTGCTCGCCGTATCGGCCCTGCTTCTGGCGCTGTCGCGCGACCGGCGCGAGCCGCTGGCGCTCATGGCCCTGCTCGGCGCCCTCATCGCACCCTTGATCACCGAGCCGAACAACTGGAACGACGTAGCCCTCCTGCTCCATACTGTCGGCATCACTGCCGCCGGCCTGATCGTCGCCCACCGGCGTCGGTGGCAGGCCGCCGCCCTGGCCGCCTCGGCAGGCGGGTTGATTCTGCACCTCGCCACCACAGCCGACGGCGAGCCCTGGCGGCAGCTCCTGACCCCGTTGCTGCTGGTCGCTCTGACCATCGGCTGGCGCAGCCGCCGGGGGGAAGGGCCCGGCCGCCTGATTTCGGCGGTGCTGCCGGTCGCCACCCTGCTCGCCACCCTGTCGCTGCTGATCCCCTTCGGCGCCATCCGCGACGCAGCCGTCGTCGCCGGCGCGACCGCCGCCGGCCTCGCGCTCATCGGCCTGGTCGCCCTCTCCGCCCGGCGCGGCTGGGCCAGCGGCTGGCTGCTCGCCGCCCCCACCGGCCTGCTGGTCGCTGGCCTGGCGCTCGATATCGCCTTCGCTCACGGGGCGGTGGTCGCCACCGCCCGGGTCGGCGCCCTGCTGGCCATCGCCGGGCTGACCGCCGCCAGCCTGGCGGTGTTCCGCGCGCCGACGTCCGGCCCCGCCCCAGCCCCCGGGGCCGTCGGCGCCTTCCTCCTCGCCCAGCTGGCCGGCTTCGGCCTGCCGAGCCTGGCCGGCGCCGGCATGGTGCTGCTGGGCGCCCTGATAGCCCTTGCCGCCGCCGCCATCCTGGGTCGCCGTCCCGTCAGCGACCGCCACCACGACGCCTGGACCCTGTCGGCCGCCGCCGGCCTGCTGATGGCCGTGTTCATCGCCGCGCCTGACTGGAGCCACCCGGCAGCCTTCGCCGGCATGGCCCTGGTCTTCGCCCTGGCGCAGCGACGCCTCGGCTGGCTCGCCCTGAGCATCGCCGCCATGGCCGCCGTTGGCCTGGCGACATCGGCGGCCCTGGCGCCGGACTTCATCCGCACCGCCTTGCAGAGCCTGGGCGGAACCCGCCAGGCCGTCGCCGCCTGCCTCGGCGCGGCCGGCCTCGCCGCCCTCGCCGCCTGGCGCCTGCGGCCTGCCCCGCCGCTCGGCGCGGCCCGGCAGGTGCTGGCCACCGCCGGGGTCGGCCTTGGCCTGATTGGCGCCTTCCTGGCCTTGCGATTCGCCGCCATCGGCGACAGCCCGGCCATCGGCCTGCTGCTGGAATCGTCGCTGCGCACCCTGCTGCTGGCTATGGCGGGAGCCTCCGCCCTGCTGATGTTGCGGGACGTGAAGGGCCTGATCGCCCGCCTCGGACCCCACGTCCTGCTCGGCATGGCCCTGGCCAACGCCGTCGCCGGTCAGTTGCTGTGGCTCAATCCCTGGTGGGGCGCCGAGCGACAGGTCGTCGAGGCCGCGCCGGTCATCAACATCCTGCTGCTCGCCTACCTGGCGCCGGCCGCCGTGCTTGGCGTCGCCTCGACGCGGCTCTACCGCCGGCCCGAACTGCTTCCCGCCCGCGTCTATGGCGCGGCCGCCGCCCTGCTGGCCTTCGTGTGGGCCATGCTGGAACTTCGCCACCATTTCCACGGCCCGTCGCTGTGGCGCGGCGCGACCAGCTTCGCCGAACTGGCCTGCCTGGGCGCTCTGGCGCCCCTGACGCCGCTGGTGCTGCGCCGGTTCGCCCCGGCCGCGGCCCAGGCCGACGCCGAGCGCACGGCGCGCCGAATCGCACAGGTCGCCCTGCCCCTCACCCTGCTGGTGGTGGGCGTCCTCACCGCGCCCTGGTGGGGCCCGGTCGGCGCTCCGCTGGGGGCGCCCTGGATCGCCGGACCGGCCCTGCTGGCCATCGCCGCGCTCGCGGCCCTCAACGCGCGGGCCCTGACCGGGCAGGCCCGGGAAACGGCCTTGGTGGTCGCGGCCGCCTTCGCCATGGTCCTTCTGACCTTGGCGACCCGCTGGGGCTTCCACCCGGCCGACCTGGAGGCCCCGGTCGGCAGCCGACTGGAGACCTGGACCTTCTCGGCGCTGTGGGCCCTGTTCGGCGCTGGCCTGCTCACCCTGGGCTCGTCCAGGCGCGAGCGCTCGCTTCGCTGGATGGCGTTGGGCATCCTGTTCGCCACTGCCGGCAAGGTGCTGTTCTTCGACATGGCCAGCCTCGACGGCGTCATCCGCGCCGCCAGCTTCCTGGCCGTCGGCGCCCTGATGGTGGCGGCCGCCGTCCTGGCCCGCCGCCTCGGCCGCAGTGACGAGAAAGGCTAATATTTACGATTGGTTAACCATAAAAGCCGAGTTTCCGGCTGTCTTCCTTGAAGACACCCCACCATCACCGACTTTGAAAGCCCGGCCCTCGCGCCGGGCTATTTTTTCGCACCTCAACCGCTTGCAAGGTCGTCCCTCCCGGCGTATACGCGCCCTCCTTCCAACGTGATCCTCGATAGCTCAGTTGGTAGAGCAGTCGGCTGTTAACCGACTTGTCGCAGGTTCGAGTCCTGCTCGGGGAGCCACGGAAGTTTTCTACGCCAGCGGGCGATGCCGCGCCGGATCGTAGACAAACTCCCACACAGATTGATGCGGCCGCTTCGCCAGCGTGAACACACTGCGCTGTCCCGGATTCCGTCCCGGCGTGGTCGCCCTCCAAAGGCCGGCCGGAAGCTGACGCTTCCGGCCTCCTGAGCGGCAGCGCCAGCCGTAGGAGGCCCGGGCGGCCTACTCCGTGGTCTTGCCGTCGAAATGCTCCTCCTGCTCCTCGGCCTTGGTGGCGTGGAGGACGCCGTCCCGGTGCTCGGGCGGGCCGTAGAGGGTATAGAGGCGCAGCGGGGCCGTGCCCGTATTGATCACATTGTGCCGGGCGCCGGCGGGCACGATGACCGCGTCGTCGTCCTTCACCGGGGTGCGCACGCCGTCGATCTCCACCGCCCCGGCCCCTTCCTCGATGCGAAAGAACTGGTCGTGGGTCTCATGCACCTCGGCCCCGATCTCCTCGCTCGGCTGCAGGGTCATCAGCACCAGTTGCAGGTGCTTGCCGGTGTAGAGCACCTTGCGGAACGCGTCGTTGCCGACGGTCAGCGCCTCGATATTGTCGATGAAACCCTTCATGCCACCCTCTTTGCCGACACTAACGCGGCTCCCCCGCTAGATAGGCAGTCCGGGGAACGGTTCGAGGCCGCCGGGCGAGAATCGCAGGCGAAATCCTATCCGCCCGCATCCAGCCACGCCTGCTCGGCCGCCTCCACCGCCGCCTCGGCCCTGGCGGTGGCCTGTTCGACCTTCGCCTGCTCGGCGGCCAGGGCCTTGCGCGCGGCCTCGACCGCGGCCTCCAGGCCAGCCAGGCGTTGCTCGCCGGCCTCGCGGACCGCCTCCAGCGCCTTGCGCGCCTTGTCCAGTCTGGCGCGGCTCGGCGCCTTGCGCGGCGCCTGGCCCTTCGAAGCCTCGGCCAGGGCGCCCGACCAGTCGCTTTCGGCCGGCCCCGCAGAGAATTTGCCGCCGGCCTTGGGGCGCTTGAGGGGCACGCCGGGCTGGGCGTTGGCCGCCTTGATCAGCTCCGGCTCCCTGGTGACATCGGCGAGGCCCTGGGCGAACAGGTTCTGGTGCACGCCGAACGCCTCCAACGCCGCCTTCTGGTTCGGGGCGGCGACGATCCACTGGTTCAGGCCGTCGATCTCGGCGGTGTAGGTGCGCAGCGGCCCCTTAGCCATGATCGCCCTCGATCTGCTCGCGCCGGCATTGCGACGGCGCCTTGTCGGGCCGGAAGCGGACCAGCTTCGTCCCATGGCGGAAACGTCCGCCCGAGACGTGATCGTAGCTCACCTCGACCACCAGGCTTGGCTGTAGCGGCTCCCACTGCGCCGAGCGCTCGGTGCTCCAGCGGCTGGGCCCGCCGGGGGCGTCGCCGGTGAAGCCGGGCCCGCCGCGCAGGGCTTCCAGCTTTTTGGTCAGCCCCGCGCGGTCGGCCGCCGCAATGCCGGAGGTGAAACCGACATGGTCGAGCTTGCCGTCCTTGTCGTAGAGCCCGAGCAGCAGGGAGCCGACGACCGGCTTGCCGCTGGCGTAGCGAAAGCCGCCGACCACACAGTCGGCCGTGCGCTGGCGCTTGACCTTGATCATGGCCCGCTCACCCGGGAGGTAGGGCCCGTCCAGGCGCTTGGCGATGACGCCCTCATACGCGCCGTTCAGCCAGCCCAGGGCCTCGGCGCGGTCCGCCGTGCCGGGGGTCAGGGTCAGGGTCAGGGTCAGGGTCGGCTCCGGATTGGCCGCCACAAAGGCCGACAGCCTGGCCCTCCGGTCGGCCAGGGGCTGCGCCATCAGGGAATGGCCATCCTCCTGCAGCATGTCGAACAGGGTCAGCCGCGCCGGCGTTTCCCGGGCCAGCCGCGCGATCCGGCTGGCGGCGGGATGCAGCCGCTGCTGCAGGGCCTCGAACGACGGCGGCTGGCCGACGAGCAGTTCGCCGTCGATGACGAACCGCCTGGCGGGCAGGGCCGCGATCCGTTCGACCACCTCCGGGAAGTAGCGGCCGAGGGGCTTGCCCGACTTGGCCTGCAGGTTGACCTCGTCCCCATCCCGCATCGCCAGGCAGCGAAAGCCGTCCCATTTGGGCTCGAACCACCAGGCCTCGTCCTGCGGCAACTCAGGCTGGGATCGGGCTTCCATCGGGGCGATGACCTGCATGCAGGCCTAACGCTCCGGGCGCCGCCCTGTTCACAGGCTTGCGATCCGGCCCGGGAGAGACCGCCGGGAACATACCGCGCCCGAACCGCTTGTTGCCTCCCAACAGGAGAACCCATGTCCAAATCCGAAGAGCACATTGCCGACGCCCTGAAGAGCGATGCGCCCCTGACCGCCGCAAAGCACCAGCGCGACATCGCCAAGCCGATCGCCGAATCCCGCGACTGGAACGAGGCGGCGCTGGCCGGCCGCACCGTCACCATCAACAAGCCCCGGCAGGAGCTCTACGCCTTCTGGCGGGACTTCCAGAACCTCAGCACCTTCATGGAGAACGTCGAGAGCGTCACCCCGGGCGACGGCGACACCAGCCATTGGGTGATCAAGTCGCCGTTCGGCACGGTCGAGTGGGACAGCATCCTGACCGAGGACGTTCCCGGCGAATTGCTGGCCTGGGAGTCCGCCCCGGGCGCCGACATCAAGAACGCCGGCCGCATCGAATTCCGCGACAACAGCGCCGGTCGCGGCACCGAGGTCACCGCCATCATCGCCTACGACCCGCCCGGCGGCGACATCGGCAAGCTGATCGCCAAGCTGTTCCAGAAGGAACCGAAGATCCAGGCGCGCCGCGAACTGCGCCGCTTCAAGCAGCTGATGGAGACCGGCGAGATCTCCACCGCCAAGTCCAATAGCGCCGACAAGCGCCCGTAACCCTTACAACAGACTGGAATTCCTCATGCGCGCCCTTACCTGGCACGGCAAGCACGACGTCCGCATGGACACCGTTCCCGATCCGGAGATTCTCAATCCCCGCGACTGCATCATCAAGGTCACCTCGACCGCCATCTGCGGCTCCGACCTGCACCTCTACGACAGCTTCATCCCCGGCATGGTCCCGGGCGACATCCTCGGCCATGAGTTCATGGGCGAGGTGGTCGAGGTCGGCTCCGGCAACAGCCAGTTGAAGAAGGGCCAGCGAGTCGTCGTCCCCTTCGTCATCGCCTGCGGCAGCTGTTTCCACTGCGGCAAGCAGCAGTTCAGCGCCTGCGAAAACTCCAACACCGCCGACACCGCCGACATCGGCGAGGTCGCCTACGGCAGTCAGATGAGCGGCCTGTTCGGCTACAGCCACATGACCGGCGGCTACGCCGGCGGCCAGGCCGAGTACGTCCGCGTCCCCTACTCCGACGTTGGCCCGCTGGTCATCCCGGACGGGCTGGAAGACGACAAGGTGCTGTTCCTGTCCGACATCCTGCCGACCGGCTGGATGGCGGCCGAGAACTGTCAGATCGAACAGGGCGACACTGTCGCTGTCTGGGGCTGCGGGCCGGTCGGCCTGTTCGCCATCCAGAGCGCGTTCCTGCAGGGCGCCCACCGGGTGATCGCCATCGACCACTATCCGGGCCGCCTGGCGCTGGCCGCCGGCATGGGGGCGGAGATCCTCAACTACCATGACGTCAAGGTCCGCGAGGCCCTGATGGAGATGACCGGCGGCATAGGTCCGGACGCCTGCATCGACGCGGTCGGGCTGGAGGCCCACGGCTTCACCCCCGACAACGTCATCGACGCGGTCAAGGCCGCCACCCGCACCGGCACCGACCGGCCGCACGTCCTGCGCGAGGTGCTGATGGCCTGCCGCCCGGGCGGCCGCGTCTCCGTCCCCGGGGTCTACGGCGGCTTCATGGACAAGTTCCCGGTCGGGGCGATGATGGAGAAAGGCCTGCAGATCAAGACCGGCCAGACCCACGTCCAGAAGTACCTGCGTCCGCTGCTGGAAATGATCGGCGAGGGCAAGATCGACACCACCTTCCTGATCAGCCATCGCCTGCCGCTCGAGGAAGCCCCCGAGGGCTACCGCATGTTCAAGGAAGAACAGAACGACTGCACCAAGGTCGTGCTGAAGGCCAACTGAGGATGACGAACATGAGCCCCACCACCCCCCGCCCGTTCGCCATCGTCACCGGCGCCTCGTCCGGCATCGGCTATGAGCTGGCCAAACTCTGCGCCGAGGACGGCTATGACCTGCTGATCGCCGCCGACCAGCCGTCCATCGTCGAGGCCGCCCAGGGCCTGCGGGCGCTCGGCGCCGGAGTCGAGACGGTGCAGGCCGATCTCGCCACCCTCGAAGGCGTCGATACGCTGGTCGCCGCCGTCGCCGGCCGTCAGATCGACGCCCTGCTGGCCAATGCCGGCCATGGCCTGGGCGGGGCCTTCCTCGACCAGGACTTCGCCGAGGCCCGCCATGTCCTCGACACCAATGTCACCGGCACGATCTACCTCCTCCACAAGCTGGCCCGGACCATGCGGGACCAAGGCCGGGGCCGGATCCTGCTGACCGGCTCGATCGCCGGCTTGATGCCGGGGACCTATGCGGCCGTCTACAACGGCACCAAGGCCTTCATCGACAGCTTCAGCTTCGCCCTCCGTCACGAGCTGGAGGAGAGCGGCGTCACGGTCACCTGCCTCATGCCGGGACCGACCGACACCGAGTTCTTCGACCGCGCCGGCATGACCGACACCAAGGTCGGCCAGGACCAGAAGAAAGACGATCCGGCCGCCGTCGCCAGGACCGGCTACGAGGCCATGAAGAAGGGCGAGGGTGACGTCGTCGCCGGCCTGAAGAACAAGCTGCAGGCCGCCATGGCCGCCGTCACGCCGCAGGGCGTGCTGGCCGACATGCATGCCGACATGGCCAGGCCCGGCGGCGGCAAGGCCTAGGGATCGGACGGGCGCCGCGGTTCTCGAAGCGGCGCCCTTTGGCCACCCAGGGCTAGGCGTCGCCGTCCATCTGCTTGCGGAGGCTGGCGGGTCGCATGTCGACCCAGACCTCCTGGATGTGGGCCAAGCACTCGGCTTTCGAGCCGCTCTTGCCGGCCTCGTTCCAGCCGGCGGGCAGCTCGCGGTCGGCCGGCCAGATCGAGTACTGCTCCTCGGCGTTGACCACCACCTTGTAGACGGTGGTGTCTTCCAGCTCTTCACGGTCTCTCATGGCATGCTCCTGAGCGCCCAACCTGCCCGATGGAGCAAGATCGTCAAGGTAGCACGGCGTGAAATTCGCTTCCTAGTCGACTGCCACGGTGTAGTTCAGGGCCAGCCGGCCGCCGTCCGGATAGAGGGTCTGGCCGGTGAAGTAGCTGGCGTCCTCGCTGGCCAGGAACACCGCCACCTTGCCGATCTCCTCGGGCTCGCCGAAGCGCTTCAGGGGGGTGCGCGACAGGATGCCCCTGGCGGCGTCGGGGCTCGTCATCACTCCCTTGAGGATGTCGGTGGCGATGGTGCCGGGGCCGATGGCGTTGACCCGGATGCCGTGCGGGGCGAGGCCAAGCGCCATGACCTTGGTCAGCTGATTGATGGCGCCCTTGCTGGTCACGTAGGCCAGCTGGGCCGGGATGGCCATCACCGCGTTGATCGAACTCATGTTGATGATCGCGCCCTTCAGGCCGGCGGCGACCATGCCCTGCGCCACAGCTTGGCCGACCACGAAGGCGGCGCGGATGTTGACGCCCATGACCCGGTCGAAATCCTCCAGCTTCGCAGTAAGGATGTCGCCCGCCGCCAGGATGCCGGCGTTGTTGACCAGGAGGTCGATGGGTCCGATGGCCTCCGCCGCCGCCTTCACCGCCGCCAGGGCCGCGTCCGCGTCGCCGATATCGCAGGCCAGGCCGACAGCCTTGCGGCCGGTCTCCGCGGCGATGGCCTCGGCCGCCGCCACGACGCCCGCCGCGTCGATGTCGAGCAGTACCACGTCGGCGCCTTCGCGGGCGAAGGCCTGGGCGCAGGCCAGGCCGATGCCGTGAGCGGCGCCGGTGACCAGCGCCCTGCGGCCGCCAAGCTTCATCACCAAGCCCCGACGTTGGGCATCGAGGCCCAAGGCTCGGCCGGCGCGAGCCGGGCGCCCTTCTGCAGCAACTCGATGGAGATGCCGTCCGGCGAGCGGATGAAGGCCATGTGGCCATCACGCGGCGGCCGGTTGATGGTCACCCCGCCGTCGGCCAGCCGCTGGCAGGCGGCGTAGATGTCGTCGACCGCATAGGCCAGGTGACCGAAGTTGCGCCCGCCCTGATAATCCTCCGGATCCCAGTTGTAGGTCAGCTCGACCATCGGGCCCTTGCGCTCACTGGCGAGGCCCAGGTCGTCCGGCGCGGCCAGGAAGACCAGGGTGAAGCGCCCGGCCTCGACGACCTGCCGCGACACCTCGGCCAGTCCCAGCTTGTTGCAATAGAAGTCGAGGGCTGCGTCAAGGTCGGCGACCCGGACCATTGTGTGGAGGTACTGCATCGGAAATCTCCTTCGATCGCTGTCTTAGTCGTCCGTCATCCCGGCCGGAAGCCCGCAGAGCTGGAGCGCCGGGACCCAGGCGGCAGACGCCGGCGCTGAGGCCCCTGGGTCCCCGATCGACCTGCGGTCGTCCGGGATGACGAGGGTCAGGTAACGGCCGCGCGTTGGCGGAACTGTGGGGCGTCGTAGGCGGCGGTCGCGACGACCTCTCCGAGGATATCCGCCGCCGCCGCCACCTGCGCGAAGCTGAGGGTCAGGGGCGAGAAGCCGAAGCGGGCGATGTCCGGGTCGCGGAAGTCGCCGATGACGCCGCGGGCGATCAGGGCCTGAACGATGGCGTAGCCGTCGGGATGCGCGAAGCTGACGTGGCCGCCACGCTGCTCGGCCTCTCGCGGGGTGACCAGCCGCAGTTCGGAACCGGCCGGTCCGGCCTCGACGCGGCGAATGAAGAGGTCGGTCAGGGCGGCTGCCTTGGCGCGCAGAGCCTTTGGGCCCGCCTGGACGCTGAGCGCCACGCCGCACTCCAGGGCGCTGACCCCCAGCACCGGCGGGGTGCCGCAGGCGAAGCGGGCGATGCCGCCGGCCGGGTCGTAGGCGTCCTGGAAGGTGAAGGGGGCGGCATGGCCCATCCAGCCGGACAGGGGCGAAACCAGCGTCGCCTGATGCCGCCGCGCGACGAACAGGAAGGCCGGCGCGCCCGGCCCGCCGTTCAGATACTTGTAGCCACAGCCCACCGCCAGGTCGGCGTCGCAGCCGTTGAGGTCGACCTCCAGCACCCCGGCGCTGTGGCTGAGGTCCCAGATCACCAGCGCCCCCACCGCATGGGCCGCCGCCGTCAACCGGGCCATGTCGCGGATGCGGGACGTCTTGTAGTGGGCGTGGCAGAGCACCAGCACCGCCACCTCTTCGCTCAGCGCCGCCTGGATCTGGTCGGAGGGCCTCAACTCCAGCCGCCGGCCCTCGCCGAGCGTGCGCACCGTCCCTTCCAGCATGTAGAGGTCGGTCGGGAAGTCGCCCGGCTCCGACAGCACGACCTTGCGGCCGGGCCGCGCCTGCATCGCCGCCACGGCCAGCTTGTAGAGGTTGGCCGAGGTGGAGTCGGCGACGATCACCTCCCCTTCCCCGGCCCCGATCAGCCCGGCAATGGCGTCTCCGACCCGGCGCGGGGCCCCGATCCAGTCATGGTCGTTCCAGCCGCGGATCAGGCTCTGGCCCCATTGCTGCTCGACGACCTCGCGCATCCGGTCCCGCGCCGCCCTGGGCATCGGCCCCAGCGAATTGCCGTCGAGGTAGAGCAGGCCCTCGGGGATCTCGAACGCGTGCCTCAGGTCGGCCAGCGGGTCGGCGGCGTCGAGGGCGGCGATGTCGGCGTCTGTCATGGTGGAGGGGGTCATGGCTTCAACTCACGCAGCACGGCCCGCACCGGCGAGGCGTCCAGCCCGACCAAGGGCAGCGGCAGGGCGATCAGTTCGTAGTCCCCGGGCGGCGGATCGGTCAGCACCAGCCCCTCGAGGATGGCCATGCCGCGCGCCGCCACCCGGCGGTGGGCGTCCATGGTCTTGGAGGTCTCGGGATCGAGCGATGCGGTGTCGACGCCGATCAGCCGCACCCCGTGGTCCGCCAGCAGGTCGATGGTATCCGGCGCTATGGCCTTGAAATCGCTGTCCCATTCGGCATGCGGAAAGGTCTCGTAGGTGCGCAGCAGCACCCGCGCCGGTACCCCGTCCAGCGCCCGGGCGATATCGTCCGGCTCGATTCGCGCGCCCGCGCCGCGCACGTCGATCAGCCGGCAGGGTCCCAGATAGACCGAAAGGTCGACCGCCTCGGCCGTCACCCCGTCGGCGTCATAGTGAAACGGCGCGTCGCCGTGGGTGCCGGCGTGGACCGACTGGCTGATGCGGCCGACATTGACGGGCGTGCCCGGCCCCATGCTCCAGACGCCGCCGCTCTCGAACGGGGTGTCGCCAGGCCAGGCGGGCATGCCGGGGCGGAGAGGCTGGGTGATATCCCACAACAGGGCGGTCATGGCTGTGCTTATGGGGCGCGGCGGGCGGCTTGGGAAGTCGTCGCCGCCGTTGGCGACCGTGGCGCCACACAGGCATGGAACCTGGACGATCAGGCCCAATCTGTCTGGAATTTCATTTGCCCGGAATGGGCCCACGCGGGTATCAGAACACTGTTCAGATTACTTTTCGGGGATAGGCGCGCCCGCCGGGACGGTCGGCTGCGCCCACAGGGCCGCTTATGCAGATCAAACAGTCTCATCTCGTCGCCGCGGCGATTCTGGGCGGCGTCGTGCTCCTCTTCATCGGCAGCTGGGCCTTTGGCGCGCTGTTCGGTGAAAAGGAAGTCGCCAAGGTCGAGGCCAAACCCCAGGCCCTGATGGTCACCACCCGCCTGGTCGAGCCGGAGCTGCGCCCCGGGGCCATCGTCCTGCGCGGCCGCACCGAGGCGGCCCGCACCGTCATCGTGCGTGCCGAAACCGCCGGCCCGGTGGCGTCCGTCCCCGCCGCCGAGGGCAGCTTCGTGCGCCGCGGCGCCATCCTCTGCCGCATCTCGGTCGACGCCCGCCAGGCCTCCCTCGACCAGGCCCGCGCCGCCCTGAAGTCTCGCCAGCTGCAGATGCAGGCCTCGCAGCGCCTCGCCGCCCAGGGCTACCGCTCACAGACCCAGGTGCTGCAGGACCAGGCCAACCTCGATTCGGCCAACGCTTCGGTCCGCCAGGCCCAGGTCCTGCTCGACCAGGTCAACATCCGCGCTCCGTTCAGCGGCGTCTTCGACCGCCGCGAGGCCGAGGTCGGCAGCTATCTCGCCCCCGGCGGCGCCTGCGGCACCATGCTGGAGCTGGACCCGCTGGTGATCGTCGCCGACCTGGCCGAGAGCCAGATCGGCAAGGTGCGCATCGGCGAGACCGCCACCGCCACCCTGACCACCGGCGAGACCCTCAGCGGCCGCATCCGCTTCGTGGCCCGCGACGCCGATCCCCAGACCCGCACCTACCGGGTCGAGGTGGTCGTCTCCAATCCGGGCGGTCGCGCCCGTTCGGGTCTGTCCGCTGACGTGCGCATCGCCACCCCGGCCGCCACCGCCCACCGCCTGCCCTCCTCGGCCCTGGTGCTGGGCTCGGATGGCCGTCAGGGGGTGCGCCACATCCTCGGGGCCGGCCAGGTGGCCTTCACTCCGATCGAGATCCTGGAACAGGGGCCGGACGGCGTCTGGGTCAGCGGTCTCGCCGGCCCCGTGCAGCTGATCGTCGCCGGCCAGGCCTTCGTCAACGAGGGCCAGACCGTCCGCGTCCGGGCCGAGGGCGCCCCCGCCCCGGTCGCCGCGCCAGCGCCGCCCGCGAATGGGAAAGCCGCACGCCCATGATCTCAGCCCTGATCCATGCCGCCATCCGGCGGCGCAAGGTGGTGCTGGGGGTGGCGGCGGTGCTGTCGGTCTTCGGCCTGTTCACCTATCTCAACCTGCCGCGGGAATCGAACCCCGACATCCCGGTGCCGTTCGTCAGCATCCAGGTGCCCTACCCCGGCGTCTCGCCCGAGGACGCAGAACGCCTGCTGGTCCGCCCGTTGGAGACCGAGCTCCAGTCCCTGGAGGGACTGAAGGAGATGAACGGCGTGGCGGTGCAGAACGCCGCCATGATCTACCTGGAGTTCGACGTCTCCTTCGACGTCGACAAGGTGCTGCAGGACGTGCGGGCCAAGGTCGACATGGCCCGGGGCCGTTTCCCGCCTGACGCCGAAGAACCGATCATCAGCGAGAACAACGTCAACGATAACCCGTTCATCGGCATCATGATGTACGGCGCCGCGCCCGAACGGACCATGTACCAGGCCGCCCGGGAGCTGCAGGACCGGCTGGAGACCCTGCCCGGCGTCCTGCGCACGGATCTCGGCGGCGGCCGCGAGGAGGTGCTGGAAGTCACCATCGACCCGGCCCGCATGCAGGCGGCCAACGTCAGCGCCTCCGAACTGGCCCAGGTCATCGGCCGCAACAACCAGCTGATCCCGGCCGGCAACCTGCGCACCAAGGACACCGAATTCGCGGTCAAGATTCCGGGCGTGGTCGAGAAGCCGGACGACATCCTGGCCCTGCCTATCAAGCGCAACGGAGACCGGCTGATCACCGTCGGCGACATCGGCCAGGTGCGCCGCACCTTCAAGGATCCCGGCCGCATCACCCGCTTCAACGGCCAGCCGACCTTCTCAATCGACGTGGTCAAGCGCTCGGGCGCCAACATCCTGGAGAGCGTCAAACAGGTGCGCGCCGCCGTCGCCGAGGAGCAGAAGCGCTGGCCCGAGACGATCCAGGTCGCCTACACCTTCGACGAAAGCGAGTTCATCGAGCGCTCCCTGTCGATCCTGGAGAGCGGGCTGATCATCGCCACCATCCTGGTG
>SDZP01000299.1 GCA_004144935.1 Caulobacteraceae bacterium
CCCGACCCCCATCGTCGGCTTCTTCGCCGCCGCGCCCAAGCTGGCCGCCATGGTGCTGCTGGCCCGGGTGCTGACCGAGGGCTTCGGCACGGCGATCGAACAATGGCGGCAGGTGATCGTCGCCCTGGCGCTGATCTCCATCTTCGTCGGCGCCTTCGCCGGCCTCGCGCAGCGCAACCTCAAACGCCTCTGGGCCTACAGCTCGATCGCCAACATCGGCTATGCCCTGCTGGGCCTGGCGGCCGGCGGCGAGGCGGGCATCCAGGCGATGCTGCTGTTCATGGTCCTCTACATGGTCGACGTGACCGGCTTCTTCGCCGTGCTCTGCGCGCTGAACCGCGGCGGCAAGCCGATGGAGACCATCGACGACATGGCCGGCCTGGCCAGGGAGCGGCCGGGCCTGGCCCTGGCCATCACCGCCTTCTCCCTCTCGGCCATCGGCATGCCGCCCTTCGCCGGCTTCTGGGCCAAATACTACGTGTTCAAGGCGGCCATCGGCACCGGCGAGCAATACATGGTCTGGGCGGCGGTGCTGGGCCTGGTCGGCAGCGTCGTGGCGGCCTTCTACTATCTGCGCCTGATCAAGGTGATGTGGATGGACGCCAGCCCCGGCGCCACCGACGCCACCCCGCTGGACGCCAAGGCCATCGGCATCGCCGCCGCCCTGTTCAGCTTCCCGCTCTGCATCGTCGCCCTGATCTGGCTCGACCCCCTGGCCAGGGCGGCCGCGGCCGCGCTGGGGTAGCGATGTCCGCATCCGCCTTCCTTCCCCCCTTGGGGGAGAAGGTGTCGGCGAAGCCGACGGATGAGGGGTCGCACCGGCGGGGACGGGTTGGCGTGCCTATGCATCGCCCATTGTCGAAAGGTCGGCGCGACCCCTCATCCGACCCCTTCGGGGCCACCTTCTCCCCCAAGCGGGAGAAGGAAAGGTGAGATCCATTGACTCCTTCCGCGCGGGCCTCGACCCGGCAGACCTCGCGACGGTCGACGCCCTGCGCACCCTGATCACCGCCGCCGGTCCGCACCTCACCGAACGTCTCAAATGGAACGCCCCCAGCTTCGCCGTCGGCGACGATGACCGCATCACCCTTGGGCTGGAGCGCAAGGGCGGCGTTCGGGTGGTCCTGCATCGCGGCGCCAAGGTGAAAGACGCCGCGGGCTTTGCCTTCGACGACCCCACCAGCCTCGCCAAATGGCCCGCCGCCGATCGCGGTGTCGTCGTCTTCGCCGACGCGGCCGCCGTCGAGGCCTCCGCCGACCGCCTGAGCGACCTCTGCACCCGCTGGCTGGAGGCGACGGCGTGACCCTCCCCCCCATCATCACCTATGACGAGATCGACTCCACCAACGCCGAGGCCCGTCGCCGGGCCGAGGCCGGGGAGATGGGGCCCGTCTGGCTGACCGCCGGCCGTCAGACGGCCGGCCGGGGCCGCCGCGGCCGGGCCTGGGAGACGGGGCAGGGGAGCAACCTCGCCGCCACCCTGCTGCTGACCACCCAGCGCCCGCCGGCCGAGGCAGCGCAGATCAGCTTCGTCGCCGCGCTCGCGGTCGCCGACCTGGCCGACGCCTATGTCCCGCCCGGTCTCGTCACCCTCAAATGGCCGAACGACCCGCTGATCGCCGGGACCAAGACCAGCGGCGTCCTCATCGAGTCCGGCCCCTCGCCGCTCGGCGGCCTGTGGCTCGCCGTCGGCATCGGCGTCAACCTGGCCGAGGCCCCGCAGAACGCCGAGCGTCCGGCCACCACCTTCGCCGCCCACATGAGCGGCCCGCCGCCGAAGCCTGCCGAGGCGCTGGCCGTGCTGGCGGCAGCCTTCGCCCGCTGGCAGGCGGTCTGGGACCGCATGGGCTTTCCCGCCATCGCCGACGCCTGGACGCGCCGGGCCCACGGGCTGAACCAGCCCTGCATCGCTCGCCTCGGCAATGAAACGGTCGAAGGCGTAGCCGAAGGGCTCGATCCGGACGGATCGCTCAGACTGCGCTTGCCAGACGGCATGCTGCGCCGCATCACGGCGGGCGACGTGTTTTTCGGAGACCGCTGAATGCTGCTGGCCATCGAGCAGGGCAATACCAACACCCTCTTCGCCGTCCATGACGGCGAGGCCTGGATCGCCCAGTGGCGCACCGCCACCGAGAGCACCCGCACCGCCGACGAATACGCCGTCTGGCTGGCCCAGCTGCTGGCCATGTCCGGCATGAGTCTCGGCGCCCTGACCGCCTGCATCATTTCCAGCGTCGTGCCGCAGTCGCTGTTCAACCTGCGCAACCTGTCGCGCCGCTACCTGCACGTCGAGCCGCTGGTCATCGGCGAGAACGCCGAGCTCGGTATCCCGGTGCGCATCGACAAGCCGTCGGAGGCCGGCGCCGACCGCCTGGTCAACGCCATCGGGGCGCACATCGTCTATCCGGGGCCGCTGATCGTCATCGACAGCGGCACGGCCACCACCTTCGACGTCATCGGGGCCGACGGCGGCTTCGAGGGCGGGGTCATCGCCCCCGGCATCAACCTCTCCATGCAGGCCCTGCACGAGGCGGCCGCCAAGCTGCCGCGCATCGCCATCCAGCGCCCCGAGCGCAACCGCGTGGTCGGCACCGACACCGTCACCGCCATGCAGTCGGGGGTCTTCTGGGGCTACATCGGCCTCATCGAAGGCCTGGTTCGGCGGATCAAGGAGGAGCGCGGCGGCCACTTGACCGTTGTGGCTACCGGCGGGGTCTTCTCGCTCTTCGAGGGCGCCACCGACACCATCGATATCTTCGACGGCGACCTCACGATCCGGGGTCTGCTGGAAATCCACCGCAGGAACACCACTTGACCGTTATGCATAAGCCCAATCCCAGCGACGAACTGATTTTCCTTCCGCTGGGGGGCTCAAATGAAATCGGCATGAACTTCAACCTCTACGGCTACGGGCCGGAAGAGGCGCGCAAGTGGATCGTGGTCGACCTCGGCATCACCTTCGGCGACCAGACGACCCCCGGGATCGAGGTCATCCTGCCCGACCCCACCTTCATCGAGGCCTATGCCAAGGACATCCTCGGCATCGTCCTGACCCACGCCCATGAGGACCACATCGGCGCCGTCGCCTGGCTGTGGCCGCGCCTGAAGGCGCCGGTCTATGCGACGCCGTTCACCGCCTTCCTCCTGCGTGAGAAGCTGCGCGAGAAGGGCATCCTCGACGAGGTCGACATCACCATCGTCGAACTGGGCGGCAGCATCGAGCTTGGGCCGTTCGCGCTCGAGATGATCACCCTGACCCACTCGATCCCCGAGCCCAACGGCCTGGCCATCCGCACGCCGCTGGGCACCATCCTGCACACCGGCGACTGGAAGATCGATCCGGACCCGCTGCTGGGCGCCGTCACCGACGCCGAGGCGATTCGCCGTCTGGGCGACGAGGGCGTGCTGGCCATGGTCTGCGACAGCACCAATGTCTTCGTGGACGGCGTCGCCGGTTCGGAAGGCGATGTCCGGGCGGCGATGACCAGGCTGATCGGCTCCCTGAAGGGCAAGATCGCCGTCGGCTGCTTCGCCTCCAACGTCGCCCGCATGGACACCGTGATCCGCGCCGCCGAGGCGGCCGGGCGCCGGGTCTGCCTGGTCGGCCGCTCGATGCACCGCATGGCCGCCGCCGCCAAGTCGGTGGGGCTGATGAAGGGCACGCAGGAGTTCGTCAGCGACAAGGAAGCCGGCTACTTCCCGGAAAACGCCATCCTCTACCTCTGCACCGGCAGCCAGGGGGAGCCGCGCGCGGCCCTGTCGCGCATCGCCGCCGGGACCCATCCGCACATCACCCTGGGCGGCGGCGACCACGTCATCTTCTCCAGCCGGGTCATCCCCGGCAACGAGGTGCCGATCCGCGCCCTGCAGAACGGCCTGGCCGACCGCGGCGTGCGCCTCTACTCCGAGAAGGACCACCCGGGCATCCATGTCAGCGGCCACCCCTGCCGCGACGAGCTGAAGCAGATGTACCAGTGGGCCCGGCCGCAGATCGCCGTCCCGACCCACGGCGAGCGGCGCCATCTGGTCGAGCACGCCGCGCTGGCCCGCGACCTGCAGGTGCCGATGACCGTGACGCCGCGCAACGGCGACATGGTCCGCCTCGCCCCGGGGCATCCGTCGATCATCGACGAGGTTCCCGCCGGCCGCCTCTATGTCGACGCCGGCGTGGTGACGCCCGAGAACGGCGACGCCCTGAAGCAGCGCCGGCACGCCGCCTTCAACGGCGGCCTGACCGTCTCGGTCGTGCTGGACGCCAAGGGCAAGCTGATCAGCGGCCCACAGGTGCGCTCGCTGGGCCTGCCGGGCGATCAGGAATACCCCCTGGACGCCGCGCTCGACGACCGCGCCGACGAGGCCGAACAGGCGATCCGCAAGATCCCCGGCGAGGTCGTCGAGCGCGTCGTCCAGGGGGTATTCCTGAT
>SDZP01000300.1 GCA_004144935.1 Caulobacteraceae bacterium
CCGCCCAGGCGGGAGCGGCCCGTCTGCGCTTCAGCCGGCCCCCCGCGCGCATGGAATTCGCCGGGCCGAAACATTCCGGCGTGGTGTTCGGCTAGCCGCGGCGGCGTCTTCCTCCGAAAGTGTCGCCGGCGTCACTTTTTTGAGGACCTGAACTGCTGTTCACTTGCCGGGCGGGCGCGAGAAAGCTATCGCTTGATCGCCTGACAATAAGGGAGAGGCGGCATGAGCAATCTGCAAGAAGTTACCGATCGCGTGAAGGCCGCTGTTGGCGAGGATTCGGGCCTGGGCAAGACCCTGAAGTTCGACCTCAAAGGCGACGGATTCATCCACATCGACGGCGGCACGGTCACCAACGAGGACAAGCCCGCCGACCTGACCATGACCATTTCGCTGGCCGACCTGCTGGAAATGGGCGCGGGCAAGCTGGACGCCACCATGGCCTTCATGAGCGGCCGCCTGAAGCTGTCCGACATGGGTCTCGCCATGTCGCTGCAGCCGAAGATGGGCGCCCTGTTCGCGCGCATGGCCTAGGCGTCGGACAAGATTTGACGTTCGCGGACGGCGCGGAGGGGGTGACCCTTCCGCGCCGTCTTGCGTTTTCCGGGCAGGCTGTTCTTCTGCGCGGATGTTCGGGAGGCCGGGGGGCGTCCGCATGAGGCATTCGATGACCACCACCCGCCGCGCCGCCCTGATGGGCCTGGCCACCGTCTTGCCGCTGAGCCTGGCCGGCGAAGCGATGGCCAAGACCAAGGCCTTCGAGATCGGCAAGCTGTTTCCCTATCTCGACCTGTTCTACTCCATCCCCGCCAAGGATCGGACGCGCTTCACGATCGCCTATTTCTACAGGGTTACGGCCGGCGGCCCGATGACCATCACCCTGGTGGCGGCGAGCGGGACCCGCACGCCCCTGCCGCTGGCGGCTGACGGCCGGGTGACGCGCCTGCCGACCCTGGCCGACATCAAGGGGAAGGCGAAGCTGGAGCTGGAAGCGCCTGAAGGCTCGAAGTTCGGCGGCGGCATCGCCATGCTGGCCAAGGTCGCGCCGGCGGCGACGCTGAACGCCGGCGAGCTGTCCGCCGCCATCTTGCAGTGCCAGTCGGCGATCAAGGCCAAGGCCGGGCTGATCGGCTTTGCGGCGCCGAGGATCAAGCGGGTGGTCTTCCGCGGCGCCGGGTCCGGCACGGGGCTCGACGGGTCGGGGGCGGCGAAGCCGTTGCCTATGGCAAAGCTCGGCCCGGCCTATGATCCCGAACAGATGCCGGGCATCGTGACCATCAAGCTGGCGCGCGCGCCGAGCCACATCGAACTCGACGAGCGACCGAAAAAATGAACCTCAACGCCCCGCTGCTGGACATCCCCGAAGCGCCCGTCCCCCCGGGCGGCGAGGCCGACTGGTTCAAGGGCGCGCACGGGGCGCGGCTGCGCGGGGCGATCTTCAGGCCGCCCGGCAAGGCCCGCGGCACGGTGGTGCTGAGCCCCGGGCGGTCGGAAGTGATCGAGAAATACTATGAAGTCGTCGGCGAGCTGATGGAGCGCGGCTTCGTCGTCGTCGTCCACGACTGGCGGGGGCAGGGCCTGTCGCACCGGCTGTTGCCCGACCCGCTGAAAGGCCATGCGACGGGTTTCGCCGACTTCGTCGCCGACTACGGCTGCCTGCTGGCGCATTTCGATAGCCGGATGCCGCGGCCCTGGCTGGCGGTCGGTCATTCGATGGGTGGCTGCCTGACGACCCTGGCGCTGGCGCAGGGTCACGCGAGCCAGTTCGTAGGGGCCTTCCTGTCGGCGCCGATGCTGGGTCTGCAGACCCAGGGTCGGCCGAAGGGGCCGGCGCGGGCCCTGGCCTGGCTGATGGCCCGGCTTCAAGGCGCCAACTACATCTTCAACCAGCCCGGCGACCCCCATGGCAGCGCCTTCGAGGGCAACATCCTGACCCACGACGCGGCCCGTTACGCGCGCACCCTGGCGCAGCTGAAGGCCTGTCCGGAGATGCGGCTGGGGGCGGGAACCTGGCGCTGGCTGGACTTCGCCTTCGCCGCCTCGGCCTGGCTGAAGCGGGCGCCGCAGGTCGCGGCGCTGGACATTCCGGTGCTGGCGCTGGGGGCCGGGCTGGAGGCGCTGGTCGACAACGATGACCAGCAGCTGGTCGTCGGCCGCATGCCGCGGGGCGAATGGCGCAAGATCTCCGGCGCCTATCACGAGCTGTTCCAGGAAACGGACGACATCCGCAGCCAGGTCTGGGCGGCGTTCGACGGCTTCGTCGATCCGCTGATCCCGAAGCTCTAGTGGGCTGACCGTTTCAGGGTGACCAGGGCCGCCTCGAGGCAGGCGCGGTCGCCGGCGAAGGCGAACTGGCCGCCGTCGACCCGGGCCGGGCGGCCGTCCCACTGGGTGACGATGCCGCCGGCCCCCTCGATGACCGGGATCACCGCCTCGACGTCCCAGACCTTCAGGCCCGTGTCGAGGGCCAGGTCGATCTTGCCCATGGCGACCATGGCGTAGCCGTAGGCGTCCAGCCCCAGCCGCGCCAGCCGCGCCGTGGCGCGCACCTGCGTCCAGGAGCCGAGCTCCGGACCCGTCAGGATGGCCGGGTCGGTGGTGCAGATGATGGCCTCGGTCAGTTTCGGGCAGGGCCGCACGCGCAGCGGCGTCTCGCCGCCCCGGGCGATCAGCCGCGAGCCGCTGGCCGCTCCGCCGATGTAGAGCTCGCCGACATAGGGCTGGCCGATGGAGCCGAGGATAGGCCGCCCCTCATGGCGCAGGCCGATCAGGGTGGTCCACAGCGGCAGGCCGGCGATGAAGGCGCGGGTGCCGTCGACCGGGTCCAGGACCCAGACGAACTCGGCGTCGGCGCGCTCCTCGCCATACTCCTCGCCGATGATGCCGTGTTCGGGGTAGCGCTGGTTGATCAGGGCGCGGATAGCCCGCTCGGCCCCCTTGTCGGCTTCCGTGACCGGATCGAACACCGTCCCGGGCGGTCCGGCCAGCCCCTTGTCCTCGAGACCGTGGTCGGCCCGGAACAGAGGCAGGATGGCGGCGGCGGAGGCGCGGTTGAGCTCGATCAGGAAGGCGTCGAACTCGGCGAGGCGGTCGGGGGAGAGGGCCATGTGCGCCCTTTACCAGCCCCTCCCCCGCCGGGGGAGGGGGCGCGATGGCGCCGGGCCTATTTCCCGGTCAGTTCCTTCACCAGGCCGTCCATGCCGTACACCTTGACCAGCGCCTCGGTGATAACCGCCGTCGAGACCGCGACCGTCCGGTTGACCTCGCCGTCATAGCCGTAGGCGCCGCCCAGGCTGTGGATGTTGCCGTCGAAGGCGGCGCCGATCACCCGCCCTTGCGCGTCGATCACCGGCGAGCCGGAGTTGCCGCCGATGATGTCGTTGGTGGTGGTGTAGTCGAACACCGTCGCGGCGTTCAGCCGGGCCCTGTTGTCGAGCCAGCTTTTCGGCAGGGCGAAGGGCGCCTCGCCGGTGGCGCGGTCGAAGGTCCCGCCAACTTTGGTAAAGGCCGGCACCGGGTTGCCGCGCTCGGTCCAGCCGGCGACCTTGCCGTAGGACAGGCGCAGGCTGAAGGTGGCGTCCGGATAGACACTCTCGCCATAGATCGCGAAGCGGGCCTGGGCGATGCGCTCGGCGGCCGAGTCGACCGGGGCGGTGACCTGGCTTTCCCAGACTTTCTTCAGCGCCCGGCCCTGCGCCTCGGTGGCCAGCAGGAACCTGATCATCGGATCGTCGCTGGCTTCCACGGCGGCAAGGCCGCCGTCCCACAGCGCCTGGCGCACCGCAGGGTCGCCAAGCTTGCTGCCCGTCACCAGGCGGGCGGCCAGGCCTTGCGGGCTTTCCTTGCCCAGCGTCATCTTCACGCCGGGATGGTCGACCGTCAGGTACTCCCGGGTCTTCAGCAGCCAGTGCTCCAGCTTCAGCTGGTCGATGGGGGCGATCAGCGGCGTGTTGGCCATCAGGCCGCGTTCCATGCGGGCCAGGGCGGCGTCGCTGTAGTCGGCCGAGCGCTCGGCGGCCGGCTTGGCCTTTTCGCGGGCGGCGCGCACCAGGGTCTGGGCCCAGCCGTAAAGCCGGGCGCCGCCGCCGGCCTCGGTCTCAAGCTGGCGATACTCCAGCCAGTTGTCCCGGTAGGCGGCCTGGGCCTGCGCCACGTCGGCCCAAGGATCGCCGAGCCTGGCCGACAGGGCCGGATCGGCCTTCACCTTGGCGCGCAGTTCGGCTTCGGCGGCGCGCTTGGCGTTCATGAAGCCGCGGTCGTTCAGGGTCAGCTGGCGGCCGTAGAAGACCTTGAAGCCGTTCTCCAGGCCAAACAGGGCGTCGCCCGCGATGCGGGCCTGCTCGGGGCCGCCCTTGGCGTATTCGAGATAGCGGCCGCGCAGTTCCGAGCGCTGCAGCTGGCTGATCGGAATGGTC